>JAHZEH010000054.1:6223-9927 GCA_019421925.1 Clostridia bacterium | reverse complement strand
ACGGTGTTTGCCCTCATCATTGCCGGGGGTTCCTACTTCCTGGGCGCTTTTGGCCGGCTGCACTACAGCGCGGAGGGCGCGCCCGTCTATGACAGCATTGTGCCCACGATGCTGCAGAACTGCCTGCCCGATATCCTCATTGGCGTGGTGATGATCCTGGTTCTGTCGGCCTCCATGTCCACGCTCTCCTCCCTGGTCATCACCTCCAGCTCCACCATGACGCTGGACTTCCTCAAGAACACCTGCTGGAAAAAGATGAAGGACAAAACCCAGGTGGTGGTGATCAAGGTTTTGTGCGCTTTCTTTGTGGCCCTGTCGGTTATCATCGCTCTCAACCCCGGCAGCCTCATCACCACCCTCATGTCCCTGTCCTGGGGCGCTCTGGCGGGTTCCTTCCTGGGGCCCTTCGTCTATGGCCTCTTCTGGAGGGGCACCACCCGGGCTGCGGTGTGGGCCAGTTTCATTACGGGCATCGGCATCGTGACGGTCAATCTCTTTGTGCCTTTTACCAGTCCTACAATGGCGGGCGCGCTCTCCATTGTTGCCTCCCTGGTGGTGGTGCCGGTGGTCAGCCTGCTGACCCCCAAGCTGTCCAAGGCCCATGTGGAGAACTCCTTCTCCTGCTATGATGAGACGGTGACGGCGAAGCATAAGTATGTGCTGGACCAGGAGGGCAAATAGAGGCCCCGGCCATTTTGAAGCTGATGATGGAAATCCAGACCCGCTCCCGGGCGGGTCTGGATTTTATGATTCAGGCTGTGGTAAAATGGTGTTCGCAATTCGGAAAGGAGTGGGACAGGGATGAGGATGAGGGCAAAGCCGTGGGCCAGGCCGGAACTTCTGGCCAGCGGTTATTTTGAGGCCGATCCGGCGCAGAACAGGGGACGCTGGACGGAGCGCTTTGCCCGCCCCCAGCCGTTGGAACTGGAGCTGGGATGCGGCAAGGGAAATTTTGTGGGGGCTCTGGCCCTGCGCCATCCCGAGCGCAATTTTCTGGCCATCGACCGCAAAGACGAGGTGCTTGGTACAGCCCGGCGTATTATCTCTGCGGGTTTTGCGGCAAAAGGCAGGGAGGTGGACAACCTCATCCTGACGGCCTATGATATTGAGCGTATTTTGGAGATTCTCGGCCCGGAGGACAGGGTGGAGCGTATCTATATCAACTTCTGTAACCCCTGGCCTGTGGGCAGGGATCACAAGCACAGGCTCACCCATACCAGGCAGCTCGCCTGCTACAAGGAATTTCTTTCGCCGGGCGGGGAGATCCGTTTCAAGACGGATGACAGCGATCTCTTCCGCTGGAGCAGACGCTATCTCCAGGAGAGCGGCGGCTTTCGTATCGTCTATGAGACCGGGGACCTGCACGCCAGCGGCTGGGAGGGCAACATTGTCACCGAGCATGAGCGCATGTTTGCGGAGCAGGGCGTGCCCATCAAATTCCTCATCGCCCAGTATTGGCCGGAGGGGAAGCAATAGCAGAGAAAGGGACGGGTTCACCGTCCTTTTTATGCTTTCTGGAGACGCCTCTCAGACGCAGGAGCACCGGCGCTCCTGCGAAGCCGCCGCCCGGGACTCTGTCTGCGGCCCCTTGAAGCAGGGCTGTCATGACTTTCCAGATCCTGGACTGGGTGCCGCGGGTCCAAGAAGGACAGGCGGCTTGGGGAAAACGCCGTCAACAGAGGAAGGGGGCGGCCTTTTCGGTCCAGGTTCCCTCTGTTTGCCGGGGGGACAATGTTTGTGAATAAACGGGCGAGACCTCTTGACAATTGAACATGTTCAATATATACTCTCATTGAACATGTTCAATCCTATCCGCATTTCGGGAATCCCGTCTTGAAACCCTTTCCAAACACAGCTCACCATGAGAAATGAGGAACAGATCATGAAGAAAACAGTCAGTATCCTTTTAACTCTGCTGATGGTTCTGACTTTGTGCGCGGGCTGCGCCGCTCCCCAGACGGCTGAGCCCACGGACAGCGCCGCTCCCGCCTCCACGCCCCAGGCTGCGGACGCACCCCAGGAGACGGCGGCCTATACCCCCGGAACCTACACCATCTCCACCTCCGGGCGCAACGGTCCGATGGAGGTGCAGGTGACCTTTGACGAGCAGTCCATCCTCTCCATCGAGGTGCCCACCCATATGGAGACCCTGGGCGTGGCCGACGCGGCTCTGACCCTGCTTCCCCAGCGCATCATTGAGAACCAGTCTCTGGCGGTGGATACCCTGTCCACGGCCACGGTGACCAGCCTCTGCCTCATCAATGCGGTGGCCCAGGCGGTCGATGAGGCGGGGGGCGACAGCGCCGCCCTGCGGGACAAGACCATTGAAAAGACGCCCCAGGCCCCTCAGGAGCTGACTGCGGACGTGGTCATCCTGGGCGGCGGCGGCGCGGGACTCTCCGCGGCGGTTTCCGCTTCGGAGGCGGGAGCCTCCGTAATCCTGGTGGAAAAAACGGCCATGCTGGGCGGCAATACCATGCGCTCGGGCGGTTTCTTCAACGCAGTTGTGGAGGGCCGCCGGGAGAACCTGGAGATGACCTCCCAAAAACTTGAGACCGTCCGGAGCTATATCGACATGGAGCCCAAGAACGAGATCATGGCCAACTGGCAGAAGGAGCTACAGGCCGATCTGGACGAATATGAGGCGTCGGGTGTGACCTATCTGTTCGACTCCATCTATCTGCATATGCTCCAGACCTATTCGGACGGCGACTTCTACGGCAATCCCACCTTGATCGAATACTTCTGCACCGAGGCCCCTAACACCTACCGGTGGCTGGAGGAGAGGGGTTACCCCTGGGGCGACGCTCCCCGTATTATCACGGGCAGTCTCTGGCAGCGCACCAACTTCAGCTCCACCTATAATGCAGGCTATGGCTACTTTAAAGTGCTGGAGGACTATATCGCCCAGAAGAGCCTCCCCGTCCAGATCCTCTATGAGGTGACGGCGGAGTCCCTGCTGACGGATAACGGCGCGGTCACCGGGGCAACGGCCACCGGCAATGACGGCACTCAGTACACCCTGAACGCGGGCAAGGGCGTCATCGTGGCCACGGGCGGCTTCAGCGCTAACGTGGAGATGCGCGAAAAATACAACGAGCAGTGGCCGGAGATCGGCGCGGGCGTTATCACCTCCAATACCCCGGCCATCACGGGCGACGGCATCCGCATGGCGGAGGCTGTGGGGGCTAATCTGGTGGATATGGGCCTCATCCAGTTCTTCCCCGTGGCAGACCCCTGGACGGGCGAAACCAACACGGGCGTGGGCATCATGACCAACCCCTATATCAATAAGGAGGGCAAGCGCTACGTGGATGAGACCTCCCGCCGGGATGTTCTCACCAAGGCCAACCTCTCCCAGACCGACGGCCTGATTTATATTGTCTCCAGCCAGGCCAACAGCCTCATCACCCCCGAGGGCAAGAACAACTATGGCTATGATGTCGAGCAGATGATCGCTGCGGGCAAGGTGTTCAAGGCGGATACTCTCCCTGAGCTGGCTGAACTGATCGGCGTGCCTGCGGACGCGTTGGTGGAGACCATCGCCAAGTACAACGAGGGTGTGGACAAGGGCAAGGACGAGGAGTTTGGCCGCACCATCTTTGACGCGGCGGGCAAGCTGGAGGAGGGTCCCTTCTATGCGACCCCCAGAAAACCCGCAGTTCATCACACCATGGGCGGCATCCAGGTCAACACCAGCGCCC
>JAHZEH010000054.1:5832-6213 GCA_019421925.1 Clostridia bacterium | reverse complement strand
TGGCAGCGTGATCCCCGGCCTGTATGCGGCTGGCGAGACCACCGGCGGCTTCCACGGCGGAAACCGTTTGGGCGGCAACGCCATTGCCGAGGCCATCACCACCGGCCGCGTGGCGGGTGCTGCCGCTGCGGCGAACTAAGACAGGACCCCGTCAATAAAAAAGGCCCGCGCCTCTTGGAGGCGCGGGCCTTTATGTTATTCAATAGGCACGATGATAGAATAGTAGTATCTGGTGTTTCCGCCCGGGTGAGCCTCGGAGAGCAGGCGGATCATGACTTCGCCCTTGAGCCGGAAACCCTGTTCCAGTACGAAGGCCCGGAGCTGCGCTAAATCGTCCCGCGTCACGGGGAGGAGAGTGTCCTTTACGATGATGGTGGAAGC
>JAHZEH010000054.1:0-5822 GCA_019421925.1 Clostridia bacterium | reverse complement strand
GTACTCCCCGCTGTTCTCCAGCCCCAGCATCTCAAAGTCCTCCTTGGTGATGCCCAGGCCCCAGTTATAGGTCAGGGGGCTTTCACCCAGAAAACTTTCCAGGGATACCCGGATGGAGAAGTACGAGTAGGGGAGGGAGTCCATCATCTTCCGGGTGGCCTCCACCACGCTTGGGGAGAGCAGAATCTTTCCGCCTTTGGTTTTTTGGAGGCGGTAGATCTCGGGGATGGTGCGGATGACGCAGTGGCCCAGCTCCTCAGCGATTCTTGTAAAGCTCTTCCGGACATAGCGGACCTTGCCCAGAAGTTTCTCGCTCCGCTTAATCAGCTCCACCAATTCCCGCTCCTTTTTCTCCAGGGAGGCATCAACCTGTTCAATGGTGCTGTTTCCCCGCAGGTCGTGAATCTGGGGCACGCTGATCTCAAAACCCCTCAGCATGCGGATCATGGTATAGGTGATCGCGTCGCTCTCGCAGTAGCTCCGATAGCCGTTCTCCCCCCTGCGGCTGGGCTCTACGATGTTTTGGCGCTCGTAGTGCTTGATGGTGTCCGCGGACAGGCCGACAATGCGGGAAAAATCTCCGATTTGATACTCCATAGTGAGCCTCCGTACAAATCCCGATTTTCTTAACAGTATACCGGCGCGGACCGTCCGGGGCAACCGGCTCCCTGCGGATATGGATGGGAGGCGGATATACCTCCGCCTCCCATCCATATCGCTGCCGGATCAGCGTTTTGCCGCGTTCTCCCCGGCGATCTTGCCAAAGACGTTGATGTCGGCCAGCGCGTTTCCGCCCAACCGGTTTGTGCCGTGGATGCCCCCGGTCACCTCGCCCGCCGCGTACAGGCCGGGAATCACCTCACCGTCCACTGAGATGACCTCGGCGCGGGGGTTGATCTTGATGCCGCCCATGGTGTGGTGCACGGTGGGTTTGCGTGCTCCTGCATAGAAGGGCCCCTCCGTCAGAGGCTGATCGAACAGCTTCCTGCCGAATTCGTCTGTGCCTGCGTTCACAGCCGCATTGAAGGACTCCACAGTCTTTTGAAGCGCGTCCGCCGGCACCCCCATCTTCCCGGCCAGTTCGGCCAGAGTCTCGCCTTTCACCGCGTGGCCGGAGGCGAGGAGCTCCTCCATGGTGGCGTTGAAGTTGCTCTTGTGGGTCGTCTCGTCAGGATAGGTATTGATGTTCATCACCGCCCAGAACACGCCGCCCTCCTGGTTCAGCGCGTCGGTGCAAATGGAATCTCTGCGCCCGTCCTCAGCGGTAAAACGTTCGCCGCTGCTGTTGACATAGATGGTGTTTTTGACGCTGCCGCTCAGAGGGTTGGTGTTGAGCGAACCGGTCTCGGGGTCGCCCATGGGATGCAGCTGGATATACTCCATCTGGACGAGCTGTGCGCCCGCGGCCTCTGCCATCACGATGCCGTCGCCGGTAGCGCCCGGATGATTGGTGGTGGGCTGATTTACCAGGCTGGGCCAGAGGGTGTTGCATTTCTCACGCATCTCCACGTTGGCTCCAAAGCCGCCGGTGGCGATGATAACCCCCTTCTTTGCCCGGAGTGTAACGGGACGGCCCTGGGATGTTGTCCCGCTCACACCCACGGCGGCCCCGTCCTCCATGAGGATCGTGTCGATCCTGGTGTCGAGCAGAATCTGGGTTCCGTTGGCCTCAAGATAGGTGGTATAACCCTTGATATACCCGGTGCCCAGGGGTTCGACAGGCTCAAAGCCCCGCTGGTGCAGCGAGCCCACGATTTGGACGATCTCCTCCTGGAACTCGATGCCCAGGTCGTTCTCCAGCCACTGAAGGGTGGGATAGGCGTTCTCCACGAGGGTGCGCACAAGCTCCGGGTCCGCTTTGTTGTCGCCGCCCTCCAGGGTCTGGGTGTAGTGCAGCTCGATGGAGTCCTCAATGCCCTGGGCAGCCTGGCGGTCAGGGGCCACGGCGTTGTAGGCCGAGCCGGAGATGAGCGTGTTGCCGCCCAGCTTGGGCATCTTTTCTGCCACGATGACAGCGGCGCCGTTTTGAGTTGCGGATACGGCGGCAGCAAGACCGGCCCCGCCGCCGCCGACCACGATCACATCCGCCTCCAGTTCGAGGAGTTCGCCCGCGCCGTCCTCCTTCTCAGGGGCGGCCATATAGGGGGCGGTGTCCACGCCGCCATTGGTCAGGGCGGAGGCGGCGGCCTCCAGAATGGCCCGGCTCGTCATGGTGGCCCCCGCCACGGTGTCCACCATCAGGGACTGGTATTTTACGATATCCTGGGGGATGCGCTCGAGGGGGAGGTCGGCGATTCCGTCGCTTTCCTTGTGTTCGAGCACTTCCACTTCCGTGATGCGGCCATCCTCAACATCCACGCGCACGCTGAGTTCGCCGTTGTTGCCGGCGGCCTTGCCCGTATAGGAGGCCTTTGCAGAGGCATCCAGCCCGGCGCTGGGGGAGGCGGCCGCGGTGGGGACGGGGGTCTGGACCGGCCCCTGGGGTGCAGCGCAGGCTGCAAGCGAGCATATCATCGCCAGCGCAAGCAGCCACGAGATGAACTTCTTCATGATTTCCCTCCTGTTAAACATTTGTTTTGCATTTCTGCGCAATCAATGTAAACCTGTGCGCTGCTCACAGGTCAAGGGCTTTCCCAAAATCCATCCCAAATTTATGGGGAGGAATGGAAACTGCGGGGGTTTTATGCCTGGCCCTTGCCAGGGGAAGAAAAACTTCACTATAATAGGATTACGGAAATAGAATTACGGAGTATTTCGTTATAAAGGAGAGGAATCAGAATTTGGCCTATAAAGTGATTTCCACACAGATGAGCACCAAGGAGCTTCTGGACCAGAGCGCCGCAGAGCTCATGGCCGAGCGGGGGGAGAAGTTCAGCGTGCGGGACGTCTGCCAGCGGGCCGGGGTGTCGGTCGGGACATTTTATACCTACTATAAAAGCAAGGATGAGATATGCCTGGAGCGGGTACGGTATATGGATCAGTACCTGGTGGAGCTGGCGGCGGAGAGGCTGACAGGGAGCCCGGCGGACAAGCTGGCTGGCTTCCTGGTGGCATACCTTGAGCGCAGCATTGCCAGAGGGATGACCTTCTCCAGGGAGGTCTACAAGAGCATCCTCCTGAGCGAGACCACACCCGAGCAGGCCCGCCAGCGCCATTTTTACCGCCTGGTGCGGGGGCTGCTGGAGGAGGGGCAGGAGCAGGGGGATTTTGCAAGGGAGTACAGCGCGGAGGAGCTTGCCGACATGACTGTCGCCTTTGCAAGGGGACTGGCCTCGGATTGGTGCCACAGAGGCGGGCAATTCGATTTGGCGGAGTTTGGAAAGAGGGCCTGCAGCATATGGGTGCGGGGACTCAAATGACGCGGAGGAGAGAAGAAAAGCCGCCGGTTTCCAGAGAGACCGGCGGCTTTTTGGGGGCAGGGGAGGACGGAGGGGAAGCGGGCGGCTGTCGGCCGCTATTCCGCCCAGTGGAGACGCCTTCGGAGCAGGAGGGCAAAGAAATAGGCGGCCCCTACGGAGAGCACATCCTTGATGAGATAGGGCAGGGAGGCCACGGCAAAGGAGCGGGCCAAGCTGCTTTGGGTTACCGCGGAAAACTGCGCCGCGCCGCAGAGATGGCACAGAGCCAGGCCAAGGATTCCAAGGAGGATGCCAATGGCGGGGGAGCGGCCGGATTTCATGCCAGCGCCGCAGAGAAGAACCATGGGCAGGAATCCCAGAAGGAAGCCCCCTGTCGGGCCAAACAGCACGCCCATGCCCCCCTGAAAGCTGGCAAAGACTGGAACTCCGGCCAGGCCAAGCAGCAAGTAGGCCGCCACAGAGAACAGGCCGCAGCGGCAGCCCAGGAAATAGCCGCACAGAGCGATGGCAAAGGTTTGCAGCGTGATGGGTACACCCACCGGCAGGGGGATAGACACCTGGGCCAGCACTGCCGTTACGGCAGTCAGCAGGGCGGCAGTGGCCAGGGAGCGGGTGGATGATTGAGTGGGCGCGGTTGTCATGGAGCATTCCTCCTGTTGTGGTTTCGCTGAAGCTCATGATACCATATCCGATTCGGGTTTTACAGCCGTTTCACAAAAAATGTAAAAATATTTTAAGTATCGGTTTACGATTTAGATTATTAATTAACAATAGGGGGATAAAAGGCCGCGGGACATCCCTGTCCCGCGGCCCGTTCCCGGTTGCGATCCGGTGCTGTTACAGGTCAAAGCGTGCAAAAATATCGTCCACATGGATAAAGCTGTTCTCCGGCCGGAAGCAGTCCTTCAGCTCCTCCTCAGATAAGAGCTTCTGGATACGTTCGTCCGTCCTCAGCAGGTCGATATAGTCGCAGCCCTTCTCCCAGGCGTCCATGGCGTAGCTCTGGACAATGCCATAAGCTTCGTTGCGGTCCATCCCCTTTTTGACCAGGGCGAGGAGCACCCGCTGGGAGTACACCAGGCCGTGGCTCATGGACATGGAGCGCAGCATGTTGTCAGGGTAGATGTGCATATTGGCGAGGATATTGGTGATGCTGGAGAGCATATAGTCCAGCAGGATGGTGCCGTCGGCCAGGATAACGCGCTCAGCGGAGGAGTGGGAGATGTCCCGCTCATGCCAGAGGGCGACGTCCTCCAGAGCGGTCAGGGCATAGCCCCGCAGTACGCGGGAGAGGCCGCAGAGCTGCTCGCACTTGACCGGGTTGCGCTTATGGGGCATGGTGGAGGAACCGGTCTGCCCCTTGCGGAAAGGCTCCTCGGCCTCGCGCAGCTCCGTCCTCTGCCAGTGCCGCATCTCGGTGGCCATCTTCTCAATGCAGGCGCCGATGATGGCGATGGTGGAGGCGTACTGGGCGTGGCGGTCGCGCTGGAGCACCTGGGTGGAGATGGCGGCGGGTTTGAGCCCCATATGCTCGCAGACATACTGCTCCACGAAGGGGTCGATGTTGCCGTAATTGCCGACCGCGCCCGAGAGCTTGCCCACGGAGATCACAGCGCGGGCCTGCTGGAGCCGCTCGAGGTTGCGTTGGGCGTCGGACAGCCAGAGCAGGAACTTGAGGCCGAAGGTGGTAGGTTCGGCGTGGATGCCATGGGTGCGGCCCATGCAGGGTACGTGGCGGTACTGATCCGCCTTCTCTTTGAGCACGCTGATGAGCTTGAGCAGGTCGGCCTCCAGCAGGTTGCAGGTGTCCACCAGAATGCGGCACAGGGCCGTGTCGCCCACGTCGGAGGAGGTCAGCCCATAGTGCAGCCATTTGGCGTCGTCCCCCAGGCTTTCGCTGACGCAGCGGGTGAAAGCGACGACGTCGTGGTGGGTGATGAGCTCCAGCTCGTCGATGCGCTCGACGGTGAATTTGGCATTTTGGCGCATGCGGGCGGGGACATCCCCAGGGACGACTCCCAGCTTGGCCCAGGCCTCGGTGGCGTAGAGCTCCACCTGCAGCCAGGTGTCGAATTTATGCTGAAGCGTCCAAAGGGCAGACATTTCCGGGCGGGAATAGCGTTCGATCATGAACAGGCCTCCTTCGTGGTCTTAAAGAATTGCGCGGGGACGCGCAAACAAAGCAGTGGTATTATAAAGCAAAAACCCGATGAATACAAGCGCTTTGCCTGAAATCATTCGGGTTTTTGGTTCAAAGGGAGGGCGGCTCCCTATTTAAGGTCCAGGGCCTCGTTTGGGGTGATCTCCAGCTCCTGCCTGGCGCTTACCCGCAGCCTTTCCGCGACAAAGCCCTTGACCCGCGTGCCGGGCATGATCCAGGTGTACGGGCCGATGTGCGCGCCGGGAAGCGTGACGCTGTTGGCGCCGACCCGGCTGTTGTCCCCCAGGACGCAGCCAAAGTAA
>JAHZEH010000053.1:8498-10005 GCA_019421925.1 Clostridia bacterium | reverse complement strand
CCTGGAGGAGCTGGGCAGAAGCATCAAGTCGAGCGCCCTGTGCGCACTGGGTCAGACCGCTCCCAACCCCGTGCTCTCCACCATCCGGTATTTCCGGGACGAATACGAGGCCCACATCAACGAGAAGCGCTGCCCGGCGGGCGTGTGCCGCAAGCTCATGCGCTATGAGATCGACCCGGCCAAGTGCAAGGGCTGCTCCCTCTGCGCCCGCAATTGCCCGGTGGGGGCCATTAGCGGCGAGATCAAAAACCCCTTTGTCATCGACGCCAGCAAGTGCATCAAGTGCGGCACGTGCATGGAGAAGTGCAAGTTTGGGGCGATTTCCAAGAAGTAAAAAGGAATAGAGTTTTGCCCCATGATTAAAGGTCATGGGGCAAAATTGTTTAAAGATTTTTTGTGGTGAAATTATCCAGATGCCCTCCTACATAACTAATGATAATGCGGGAAGTTATGGAATCATAGCAGAAATAAACGCGGACACAATTGTTTGAATTATCGTCATTGCCGCGGCGGACATGCGGTTCGGCATATATTGGACGTCCCTCATAAATGTCATTGCGCAGGGCTTTTAGTTTCTTGTCTTTTCGGGTTTGGCTACCCTCCCCCCGCGCCATATCCCAACCGCAGGCTTTTTTAAAGGCCGATTCGATGGCAGGGGTATTTTCTCCATATAGTTTACCCAAATGATTGGCGATTGCAAAAAAACACTCCCATAATATTTCAGGTTTGGTGATGCAGTCGTTTAATGAACGCATCGCTCTATCCGTGAAGTCAATACTGTCTCGGAAAACCTTTTGGAAATATTTTGCAACATCCGTAGCGGTTTGAGGCATGGAGGGAATATTACCGCACATTTCGCAGCGCGTCCTCTTTCCCCTGAATGGTGGCCCATGTTTGTTTTAGTTGACTGTTTATCCCTTTTAAATTCCAGTTGTCGTTTTGAACTTGTTTGAGCTCAGCTTGAATCTGTTTAAACTCAGCCTCCAATGCGGCTTTCTCTTGACGAAATTGGCCGTTTTCTGTTTCTGAGAGCTCAAAAAGTTCCTCCATTTCGCCTTTGGATATCTGCGCTTGGGCAGCGGATTTCTTGGCGCTATCATACTTTTCCCGTAACTCAAAATGGCGGCTCCGTCTGAAGAGGTTATCGCAATCTTCACATCGGAACATTCTTTGGAGTCGGCGCAGTTTATATCCTGGGACAGAACGCGCCGGAAGATGGATAGAGCGTGGAGAGGGCCAATTTGCTCTATTTGATCGTTTTGGAGATATCGGTGTCGGTTACCCATAGAATCATCATCTAAGTCGAAACGGGGCCAGTACAGACGGATTTGCCCTGGCCTGCACCAGTATCTTTGATCGAGGAAATAGGATAACTCATCAGAGAAGAATGCGCTGGTTGCATAATAGACCAGGGCATTGCCGGCAACGTTTTTTATGAGCTCATGTGGATCTATTGGGAAGGCCATATCACGGTTATCGGGAATTATGAGAAGGACTGGGGCGCCCC
>JAHZEH010000053.1:0-8488 GCA_019421925.1 Clostridia bacterium | reverse complement strand
CCCGTTTGGCATCTTGCAGCATTTCAGCAAATAAGTTGGCACTCCCATCTGCAAGCGAAATAGCATGATTTTGCAGTTTGCTTTCTCCCAGAAAACAAGTTACACTACGGCTCAGGAGCAGCCAACGAATAATGCGGTGTATTGTCGCATCGGGCTTTTGAGCCAGGAGCCCTACGTATCTGGGCTTGTCCATATAATAGACAATAAATGAGAAGGTTGCGCGTCCCACGGATGTTTGTTCAAAACCTATTTCAGTGATCCAGTTTCAGTGATCCAGGTTCTGGGTGCGCAGGAGTACTTTATCCCGGAAAAATCGATCTGCTGGTTTGATTTGGGATACTCCTCCACCCTGCACGCCCAATACCGTTCTTTTTCATCCACAAAAAACGAGGTGGAAGTAGCGAACAGCTCTCGGCTGTTTGTACTGAATTTTCCAAATCTACTGAATTGAGACCAATTCCAATATTTAACCCTGTTTCCGTATTTTTGCCTCAGCCATTGAGAGACAAACCCTATAACGATTTGAGCAAGTCGACATTCCCCGACCTTGGAACAATATCAAAATGCACTTTGTAATGAACATGAGCGGCAAGATCAATCATGGAACTACCTCCTCATTCGATTTAAACTGGACTTCAAGTGATTTCAATAGAACTCTATGGGCTTAACTGCGCGGGAGAACTCCGTAGAACCTACTCCGCTCAACAATAGTTCACCTTGACATGCCGGCCCAGCCGGTTCAGATTTTTCTCAATGCGGGAGATCATGTCCAGTTTGGCGGCGAGGCCCACGTCCAGGCCGTCCGCGGCGTTTGCGGCGTTGGCCGCCCGCCCCACGAACAGATTGACGTCCGTGGCCTCCTCAAAGAGCAGGCGGGCGATGCTCGAAGCGCCGTCCCTTTTGTCTTTGAGATCGAGGGACACGCCGTTTCCCTCCACATACCGGTCTGAGAGCAGGCGCACCTTCCCCAGCGTCACTGCGCCCTCCGTCACCAGGTCCACTCCGTCGATAAGGGAGGCAGCGGGGACGTCTGGGTCCCCGCTCTCCTGGGTGGTCAGGGGCCTGCCCAGATAGCGGCTGACCATTTGGGCGGTGCTGCCCCCGCAGACCACGTGCTTTCCCTCCTTGGAGAAAAAGAGACGCAGCGCCTTCCGGTCGTCTTCGGGCCGTTCCGGCGGACCGATGAGCAGGTTGACCACCGAGCGCTCCCGCATTTTGACAGCCACGACGGTGACGTCGTCGTCGGGGCTGCCCAGGGCCAGGTCCCGGCAGGCGCTGAGGACGGTGTCCGCCAGACGCTGGGGGGAGAGGCCGGGGGTATAGTTCTGCTCCAGATAGCGGATGACATCCTCACGGAGCCAGCCGTCCGGCATGGTCTTGCCCAGGCCCGAGCTGGTCACCCCGTCGGTGAAAAACACCAGCATGTCCCCCACCTGAAGGGTGAAGGCGCTCTCGTCGATCTCTTTGCCGCCGATGATCTTACGGGTGATCTCATAGGGGAGGGACCTGCCGTCCCGCAGCAGAATGGCGAGGGGGTTGTCGAACTGGGCCAGATAGGCCCCGCCCCGCAGGTGGTCGAACTGGAAGATGGTGAAGGTGGAGTAGGCCAGGTGCCGTTCACTGCACATGGGCAGAGTCTCGGCCACTGTCTGGACGCACTCGGCCATGGACAGGCGGCGGCTGGCCATCAACGTGGTGAGGATGGTGGAGGAGAGGGTGGAGAGAATATTGGCCTTGACCCCGCTGCCCAGGCCGTCGGAGAGGACCAGGGTGGTACTCTCCCTGGTGCGGGCAGCGGTGTAATAGTCGCCGCAGAGGGTCTCGCCCTGCTTGTTCATGCTGGCAAAGCCGCTCTCCATAAAGAGGTTTTTCATGCCTCGCCGTCCTCCTCCATCAGGATGGTCTCCTTGAGGTCGGTGAGGGCGATCTTGGTCTCAGCCGCAGTCTCGCCCAGCAGGGAGGCTATCTCGTGGACAATGCGGAGCTGTTTTTCCACGATCTTGTCGGAGATGTCCGCGGCCTCCCTCTTGGCCTGGACGAGCTTCTCGTGCCGCTTCTCCTTGGCGGTGACGTCCTTCATGATGCAGATGGCGACGCCGCTGCCCTCGTCATAGAGGAAATCCTGCTCCAGATATTTGCCGTATTCCGCCAGATACACCTTCTGGGAGAGGCGGTTCTCCTCCGAGGAGATGACCGTGACGAAGTCGAATTCATCCATGATATGGGACACGGGGGAGCCGGTGATCTCCTCGGGGCCGTCCAGGCCGAAGAGGGCGCAGGCGGCGGCGTTGATCTGCTGGACGATCAGGTCGGAGCTGACCGCCACCACGGCGTTGGGCGTGGCCTCGATGATCTGGTTGGACAGGGATTCGGCCCGCTCCTTCATGTAGGGCAGGCACATGGAGATCTCCGCCTTGCCGTAAAACACGGCGGCGGCCTTTTCCCGGCAGGTGGCATAGCCGCAGGTGCCGCAGTTGAGTTCGTCCTCCGGCCTGGTCTTGCCCATCTTCCGAAGGATGGCGGAAATTTCCGCCTCGGAGGGCGCGGGCAGGGGGGCGTATTGGGAGGCGAACTCGGCGCGCAGGGAGAGACTCCCCCCCTCCAGCTCGAAGTCCGGGGCGTCCGGCGGGACGGGCTGGGGGTGGCCGGCGGCCTTTTGCGCCACGCGCATCTGGGCCTCGATCCGGTTGCAGTGGCGCGCCGTGCAGCCCGGGCCGCCAATGCAGCTTCCCGGGCAGGCGCTCATCTCCACAAATGTGTTGGGCAGGCAGCCGGCGCTGATCTCTTCAAGGGCGGCCATGCAATTCTGGATGCCGTCCACCGCCAGGTACTGGTAGGAGGGGTTCTTCCTCATAGTGCTGAGGATGCCGCCGCTGACGGGGAAAAAGCGGGAGAGACGGGGTTCCCCCGGCAGGTTCTGGACGGGGACGGAGAGGTTCTCCTGGGCCATCCACTCCTCCAGTTCCTCAAAGGTGAGGGCGGCGTCCGCCCCGCCGAGGGAGCTTTCGCACTCCCCCTTCTTGGAGATGCAGGGGCCGATGAACACCACAAAGGCGTCCCGCTGCTCCCGTTTGATGAGCTTGGCGTGGGCCTGCATGGGGGAGACCACGGGGGCGAGGAAGGGGAGCGCCCTGGGGTAATGCTTCTGAATGAGGGCGTTCACCGTGGGACAGCAGGAGGAGATGACGACCTTCTGCCAGCCCCGCTCCACCAGGGCCTCATATTCGCTTTTGACCAGATAGGCCCCCTCGGCGGTCTCCCGGGCCTCCGAGAACCCCAGAGCCATCAAGAGGGAGGAAAACTCCTCAAAGCCGCTGACCGGGAAATTGGAGATATAGGAGGGGGCGACGCTGGCGATCACCCGCTTTCCCTGGCGCAGCAGGGCGCGGACGGCGGGCACGTCGCCACGCACGGATTTGGCGCTCTGGGGACAGATGAGGGTGCATTTCCCGCAGAGGATACACTCCTGCTCGAGAATCTGGGCCTGATGGTCCTTGACTTCGATGGCTTTGACGGGACAGCCCCGCACGCACTTATAACAGTTTTTGCAGTTAGCCGGTTTGAGTTTTAAAATTCCCATGGGGTCCTCCCTTGGCTCGATACCCCCGGCGGGCGGGAGCAAAAACGGTTTGCACGGCCTGCCGCCTTCTCCTGTCTGCCGGGGATGGATTTGATAGTTAAAGAATACACCAGCGGCCCGGTTCGCGCAATTACCGGAGCCCTGTCGAAAGAAAATTACCCCGGGTTTATTGACAGGCCTGTCCCAAACCGGTATAATCAGGGCACGATAAGGGAGTAATCAGCACGCGGTGTAATGAAGTCAACATACTGATAGCTTTATCTGGCTTCGTTTTAAATGGTGAGACTTATCTGCTTTGCGCAGAGAGTCCCGCCTTTTTTTGTGGAATCTGGTCAGGAGGACGGTTATGGGTGTTTGGGAAATTTTGCTGATCGCGGTGGGGCTCTCCATGGATGCGTTTGCCGTGTCCGTCTGCAAGGGGCTCTCCCTGCGGCGGATGAGCTGGGGAAAGGCGGGCCTGACGGGCCTGTACTTCGGGGGCTTTCAGGCGCTGATGCCCCTTGTGGGATACTTCCTGGGCGTGCAGTTCGAGGAGAAGATCAAGGCGGTGGACCACTGGATTGCGCTGGTGCTGCTGTGCATCATCGGCGTCAATATGATCCGGGAGGCCCTGCATCCGGGGGATGAGTGCGAGGAATGCGACGCCTCCTTTGACTTCAGGAACATGGTCATGCTCGCCCTGGCCACCAGCATTGACGCTCTCGCCGTGGGCGTGACCTTTGCCTTCCTGCAGGTGAATATCTGGCTGGCAGTCGCCTTCATCGGCGCGACCACCTTTCTGCTCTCCGCCCTGGGCGTCAAAGTGGGCAATGTCTTTGGCAACCGTTTCAAATCCAAGGCGGAGCTTGCAGGGGGCGCAATCCTTATCCTGATGGGTGTGAAAATCCTGCTGGAACACACAGGAATCCTGTGACGGAGCGCCCTTTTCGCTTGTTTCAGCGGCCCGGCGATGTTACACTGAAAAACAGGGGGATTTTTCCCACAGAACAATGAATTGTCAGGAGGGCCGAACAATGTCTAAAGACTGCAAGGAGAGCCGTTACCTGGGTCTGGGACCCAATCTGGAACTGCACTACGTGGAGAAGGGCGAGGGGGATCCCATCATCTTTATCCCCGGCCTGACCTATTCAAGCGAGATATTCGCCGCACAGATCGAGCACTTCTCCAGGACCAACCGGGCCATTGCCATTGACCCCCGCGGGCAGGGCTGGTCCTCCAAGACGGTGGACGGCAACGACTATCTCACCCACGGCAGGGACCTGGCCAGGCTCATCGAGGCGCTGGATCTCAAAGACGTGGTGCTGGTGGGCTGGTCCACGGGCAATCTGGAGGTATGGAGCTATATCCGCCAGTTTGGCAAGTCGCGGGTCAAGGCGGCCGTCACCATTGATATGTCCCCCCTGCCTCTCCATCCCGATCCCCAGGTGTGGACGGAGGGCACCATTGAGGAGCTCAGCGAGGTGGCCAGCACCCTGCTTATCACGCCCGAGGGCTGCCATGACTTCTTCCGGGACTACACAACAGGCATCATGCTCCAGCACACGCCGGACGACGATGAGCTGGAGGCGCTGATGGACATCCACAGCAAGACCCCCTACTGGGTGGCCAGGGCTCTGTTCTGCGACGCGATGTTCTCCAACTATGTGGACGTCGCCAAGGAGATCGGCGAGACTCTGCCCTCCCTCATGTACATCGCCGAGCACTGGTCCGGCGTTGCCAAGCCCTGGTTTGAGGGGAACTTCCCGGGGACTGAGACTTATGTCATGGGCGGGCATCTGATGTTTTACGAGTATCCGGAGCGCTGGAACGGCGTTCTGGAGAGCTTCCTGGCCAAGCTGTAAAGCGGACGGCAGAGAAAACGGCATGCGAAGGCATGCCGTTTTAGATTCTATTCTGAAAGGAAGATATGCCGGTGGACATTCGGACCTGTCTGAGAGAGAAGCCCGCCATTTTGATGGAGGGGGCTCTGGGGGAACGCCTCAAGAGGGAGTACCGCCTCTCATTTGACCCGCAGATCGCTATGGCTTCCCTCGTCGAATCAGAGGAGGGGAGAAGGGCGCTGCGGGAGCTTTGGCTGCAATATGTTGGGATTGCCCGCAGATATGAGCTGCCCTTCCTGGCGGCCACGCCAACCCGCCGGGCCAACCGGGAGCGCATGGCGCTGGCGGGAAGAGGAGGGGAGCTTCTGGAGAAAAACGTCCGTTTCCTGCGGGAGATACAGCGGGAGAGCGGAATCGAGATGTATGTGGGCGGTCTCATGGGATGCCGGGGCGACGCGTATACGGGGCAGGGCGCCTTGAACGAGAGCGAAAGCCGGGAATTCCACCGCTGGCAGGCGGAGCGCCTGAGGGATGGCGGCGCGGACTTTCTCTTCGCAGGGATCATGCCCACCCTTCCGGAGGCGGTGGGGATGGCGGGGGCCATGTCCGGCACCGGCCTGCCCTATATCATCAGCTTTACCATCCGGAGGGACGGCAGGCTGATCGATGGGACGGCGATCCACACGGCGATCGACCGGATCGACGGGAGCATGGCCTGCCCGCCGCTCTGCTATATGACCAACTGTGTCCATCCCTCTATTGCCTATGAGGCCCTGAACCAGCCCTTTAACAGAACCGCCCTGGTTCGGAAGAGATTCCTGGGGATTCAGGCCAATACATCCCCCCTGGATTACTCCGAGCTGGATGGGGCCGAGGAGCTGTTCTGCTCGGAGCCCGGCGGCCTGGCGCGCGGCATGCAGCGGCTGAGGCGGGACATGGGGCTCAAGATCATGGGGGGATGCTGCGGAACGGATGCCCGGCATATGGAAGCCGTTGCCCGCCTGATGGGATCGCCGGGAGGGGATGAGAAAACTGAAAACCAGGCGGCCCTGCATCCCGCCCTTGGCAAATGAGCCGTTCAGGAGGCCGGTCGCCGGGCAGGGGGATAGGGGCGCAGATCAAAGCGGCGCGGGACCGGACCGCGGAAATCCGCTCTCCCCAACAGGATTCATTGCAGCCGCGGAGCTCAGCTCCGCGGCTGTACGTTTTCCGGCCGGGGAGGGACGGACGCAGGGGAGAAAAATGGGACGGGGTGAAACTTTCCATTTTTGCCCCCCGTCTATAGGATGTACCCGACAAGAGGGAACGCCACGCTGCAGCAGGGAGGATACCACGCTTTGAATGGTACTTTAAAAATAGAATTGATCGAAGAGCAGCTCCGGAAAGACCAAAACCGGATGTACCGCCTGGCGTACAGCTATGTCCACAACCCGGACGACGCCATGGACATTGTGCAGGAGGCGGCCTACAAGACGCTGCGCGCCCGGGAACGCATCCATAGCCCCGAATATCTCAGCACCTGGATTTACCGGGTCGTCGTGAACACAGCATTGGATTTTCTGCGCAGGAACAAGCGGGAGGCCCCGTTTGAGGAGGAACTGGCCGGGTCCTATGAGGACGCCTATCAGAGGCTGGACGTATGGGAGGCGCTGGACGTACTGGATGAGAAGTCCCGGGCCGTGGTGATCCTCCGGTTCTTTGAGGACCGAAAACTTGCGGAGATCGCTCAGATTCTCGGGGAGAAGGAGAGTACTGTCAAAACCCGGCTGTACCGGGCGCTGTCCAAAATGAAGATTGAGGTTTCAGAAGGGAGCACGGCACTATGAAACGCAGTGAAATGGAGAATCTCAAAGAACAATATGAGTTGGTGGTTCCCCCGGAGGAGCTCTCCGGGCGGCTGGAATTCACCATAAAAAAAGCAAGACGGGAAGAAAGAAGGAATCGGCCAATGAAATGGGTAAAACGTGTGGGCATATCTGCGGCGGCGGCCTTCGCCGCTCTGACAGTTGCGGTAAACACCAGCTCCAGCGTGGCGTATGCGCTGGAGAGGGTGCCTCTGATTGGCTCCATTGCCAGGATCGTCACTTTCCGGGAGTACGAGGAGGAGAGCGGCGGCTACGAGGCCAGGATTCAGATTCCCCATGTGGAGGGGCTGGAGGACCAGGATGTTCAAAGGGCGCTCAATGAGAGGTTCGAACAGTATGCGGACGCTCTCATTGCCCAGTACCATGCGGATGTCAAGGCGGCCCAGGAGCTGGGGCCCGTCGAGGGGGAGACCGCCCATTCCAGCATTGAGTCCACCTATCAGGTTGTGACGGACACCGAGCGGATTCTGAGCGTCAAGATGGACACCGTATTCTTGGGCGCCAGCGCCTATCAGAAGCCCTTCTATTACACGGTGGACAAGGGGACGGGCAGGATTCTGGAGCTCCGCGACCTCTTCCAGCAGGACGCGGACTATGCCGGGGCCATCAGCGGGGACATCCTGCGCCAGATGAAAGAGCGCATGGCGGCGGATGAGAGCCAGAGCTATTTTATCGATGGGGAGACTGATGTGGAGGATTGGGTCTTCACGCGGATCAGGGAGGATCAGAATTTCTACATCGACGCCGAAAGCAGGCTGGTCATCTCCTTTGAGGAGTACGAGGTGGCCCCCGGCTATATGGGCGCACAGACTTTTACCATCAATCCTGAGGCCATCCGCGATATTCTGGCGGCGAACGGGCCTGTTCAGAAGTAAACGGAACGGAGAGGAGCCCCCAAGGGGGCTCTTTTTCGTTTTTTGGGGGGTGGGGCGCTTGACATAGGGGGACAATCGTGATATTACTAATTTAGTAAATTAGTAAATAAAAAAGGAGAGCTGATATGAAGATTCCAACGAATTTGAAACATAAGCCTGTTATTGTGGCCGAGGACTATGAGCACATCGACGGGCGGAGGGCCTATGAGACGGACGCCCAGGGACTCTCTCTGGGTTTGGCCCAGTGGAACGACCGGGGCAAGGTGGATATCTCCGCCAAAGTGTGGCGCTATACCGGGGAGAAGTGGTCCCGGCAGTCCGAGGAGATGCCCCTGCACCGTGTGTTGG
>JAHZEH010000052.1 GCA_019421925.1 Clostridia bacterium | reverse complement strand
GGCCTGCGAGGGGGATGAGACCTATCCCCCCGTGACCGACTGGATGTACCCTGAGAACGTGCCCACTCAGAAATGCAACTACCACGCCACCGTGAATATCTGCACAGTATCCAACAAGATCGCCACGGCCTACTGCCCGGCGGAGACAGTGAAGAGCGGGACTGCGCTCGTCATCCCCAACAGCTCCGAGCTGGCCCAGATCTCCGCGGAGCTGCTCGCCAAGCATATGCCCCAGGCCATTTTGGGCCTGCGGGACGCTGGCGCTCTGGCCAATTTGGCGGAGGGCTCGGCAGAATTTCAGAAATACGCATGCAATGTGCATGACGCCCACACGGTCAACACCCCCAGCGATGAGGAGACGGCCTATGCCGAGACCCTTATCGATTTTGCCCACAGCATGATTACGGGCGGGGAGTACGTGCTCAGCGAGAGCCAAATCAGCGAGCTTTTGAGCAGAGCGGCGGCCCTCCAGAACGCCCTGAACGCCGGGGACGACCGGGAGACCGTGATCAGCCTGACCAACCAGCTGTATGATGTATGCGTGCGCCTTCAGAACGGCCAGCAGCAGATTGATCTGGACGAGGGTGCGTAACATGCAGAGGGAGACCGTGGATCGAAGGGCGGTTCTGGAGAGCCTCTATGAGGAGCACCGGAGACTTCTCTCCTCCTGGACTGCGGCGGGGGAGACCCTGCGCCCGGTATTCGGAGAGGGGCCTGTGGGGGCTGCCGCCATGCTCGTGGGCGAGGCCCCCGGCGCCGAGGAGACCGAGCTGGGCAGGCCCTTCGTAGGCCGGGCGGGCAGGGTGCTGAACGCCTTCCTGGAGGGGGCCGGCCTGGAGCGGGGGGAACTGTATGTCACCAACGCCGTCAAATACCGCCCCTACAGGTTAAACGAGAGGACGGGCCGCAAGTCCAATCGCACTCCCGGCAGCAGGGAGATTGCCCTGGGCCGTCCCCTGCTGCTGCGGGAGGTTGAACTTTTGCAGCCCCGGGTGATTGTGACCCTGGGCAACACCCCGCTGCGTGCCCTGGGCGAAGCGGAGACCGTCGGCGCGCTGCATGGGCAGCGGCTTTCAAGGCTGGGCCGACTGCTCTTTCCGCTGTATCACCCCGCCAGTATCCTGTATAATCCGGCCCTGCGCCAGGCCTACGAGAGGGATATGCTTGCGCTGCGGGCGCTTTTGGAGGAGCAGCGGACCGGACTGAATTTTGACGATTTCTGCGGGCAATGATATAATTCTCTGTATACTGCCCATTTCCGGCGGAATATACAGGGTAAACCATCAAAAGAGGTGAAGTACGATTGTTGCATAAATTCGGACGCAGCGCGCTGATGCTGTTGATTTTTTGCTCACTGGGCATTGCGTCCCTGGCTTTTGCAAAGGAGGACACAACCGGCAAGATCACCGGCTCGGAGGTCAATATGCGCTCCGCGCCCAACCAGGAAGCCGACGTGGTGCTCAAGATGAGCGTAGGCGAGAAGGTGAATATCCTGGGGGAGAGCGATGGCTGGTATCAGGTGGAGTACAGCGGCAGTCAAGGGTATATCCGCTCCGATCTGGTGTTTGTTAAGACCACCCTCGACCGCATCGCCTACGCCAATAAGGACGGCGTCAACCTGCGGGGGGGGCCCTCGGAGGGGTGCTATATTGAGACGGAGATTATTGCGGGCAAGCCCATCCGCATCAAGCAGATGGTGGGCGAGTGGTATTTTGTCTCCTATGAGGGTCAAACGGGCTTTGTTCACAAGAACATGGTCAATGTGACCAACCTCACAGGCGTGGGCGGCGACGCCACCCTGCTCAAGATGGGCATGGAGGGCTCGGAGGTCAAAAAGCTTCAGAAGGAATTGGCACGCCGCAATTTTGTTAAGGACTCCAACGTGACGGGCACCTACGGAGCCATCACCCGCGCTGCCGTCAAGGAGTTCCAGCAGATGGCGGAGATCTCCCCGGCGGATGGCATCGCCGGTCCTGCCACCCTCAAGGTGATCTATGACAAGTCCAACACCATCCGCAAGAAGGCCAAAATCCCCGTCACAAAGGATGACTTCAAGGGACGGGTGCAGCTGATCGACTGGTGGAAGGGCGGAAGCACCCTGCTCTCGCGCAACTGGGGCGCGGCCCGCGTCACGGACGTCAAGACGGGCAAGTCCTTCAACATCTACCGCACAGGCGGGACCAAGCATATGGACGTGGTACCCAGAACGGCGGACGATACGGCTGTTTTCAAGAGCATTGTGGGCCGGTGGACTTGGAACCGGCGGGCGATCTGGGTGACCATCGGCACCAAGGTCTACGCCGCCAGCATGAACTGCATGCCCCATTCCCCGGATTCCAACAAGAACGATAATTTCCCGGGACATTTCTGCATCCATTTCCTCAACTCCCGTACCCACGGGGGCAACAACTGCGACCCGGATCATCAGGCCTGTGTGAAGTACGCCTATAACGCGGGCAAGTAGCGGTCGGGAGGAAAGAAGGTATGCAAAAGAAGACAATACGGATTATCGCGGCGTTTCTTGTCGCACTGTTTGTACTGGTGTCCCTCGCGGCGATCCTGCCCTCGGCGCTGGCCGATACTCTGAAGGGCAGGATCAACGCAAGCGACGTCAATCTGCGCAAGGGACCGGGAACCGGCTACGGCAGGGTGGCGGTCCTCCGGGAGGGGGAAGAGGTCTCCATCTCCGGGGAGGACTCCGGCTGGTATGAGGTTTCGGCGGGCGGAAGAAGCGGCTATGTGCGGAGCGACTTTGTCTCCCTCAGCGCTCAGGCCCGCAAGGAGCTGAACGCCGGGACGGTGGAGCTGCAAACCCGCCTCAAGGAGCTGGGCTATTACGCCGGGGATGTGGACGGCGACTACGGCGTCAGGACTGCCGCCGCAGTCAAGTGCTTCCAGTACGCCAGCGGCCTGGAGGCCGACGGGAAAGCGGGGGAGAATACTCTTGCCGCCCTTGCCGCCGCCGGGCGGACAGATTCCTGCGCGGCCAGCGTTGCCCGGAATGGTCCGGTTATTCTGGCGGAGTGGTTTAACGCCATGAAGGCGGATTTCCCAAAGTACGAGGGCGTCCCCTGCGTGGATGTGGCCACGGGGGAGAGCTTCACCCTGCGCTGTTTCTCCAAAGGCAATCATGCGGACGTGGAGCCGCTGACCAGAGAGGACACCGAGACACTCTACCGCATCAATGGAAACAGGTGGAGCTGGACGCCCCGCGCCCTCTGGGTCTATGTGAACGGCGAGGTCTACGCCGCCGCCATCAATGTCATGCCTCACGGCCCGGACACCCTGCCGGACAATGGTATGAGCGGGCAGATCTGCATGCACTTCTACTGCAGCCGCCAGCACAACACGGGCGCGGAGAACAGGAATCTTCAGGCCGCTGTGCTGCGCGCCTTTGAGAAGGGGGAGCAGGCGCCGGAGCTGTCAACCCTCCAGACGGGTGAAGAGCCCCTGGAGGAGCCGGCGGAACCGGAGGAGGAGGTCATCCCAGAGGAGATTCCCGAGGACGAGGATTGAGCGAGGGCCAGGGGGACTTTTATAAAAGTCTCCCTGGAACCCCTAAAACTTTTGTGACAATAAAAAGGGACGGATTGATCCGTCCCTTTTTATTGTCTTGAGGGGTTTTCTTTGGGTT
The DNA here is from genome assembly GCA_019421925.1 of Clostridia bacterium. Lineage (GTDB taxonomy): Bacteria > Bacillota > Clostridia > Christensenellales > CALWSW01 > JAHZEH01. Next base: position 6,599 of record JAHZEH010000052.1, on the reverse strand, counting down.
GTAGATTATCTAATGCATAGCGGCAGCATTGGAGGACGATCCGGTTGAAGAAGATATCGTGTTGGGTGGACACTCTTCCCAGCTCTAAAGACATTTTTTCGGGAAAACGAATGGCTTTTTTTGGATATTTGGCCGTGAAAACTCATTGAAGACCTTGTACATAATAAATCGCTCCTTTCCTTTGCCCGTATTATAAGCGCTGCACTGGTTGTGCTCTATAACCGGAAATGTACTCATTTCTGGTTACAGAGCAATTGCACGCTGGGCTCAAAGAAAGGCGGCGCATACGCCGCAGCTTCGGGGAAATGAGAACTCGCTGCTCCGATTACAGCGTGCGGCCGCATGCTTTTTGCCCGTCAGTTGCACACTAAGCTGAAAGGGAGGCGATGCGGATGTCCGCAAATCGGTTTCAAACATGGCTGGCGAAAAAGCAGGGGAGGGCGGCCCTGGGCGTGACCACCGGTTTTGTCAACTCGCTCTTTGGTTCTGGGGGAGGCATGCTGGTTGTGCCCGCCCTGGCACACTCCGGTTTGGATCAGAGAAAGGCCCAGGCCACTGCTCTGGCTGCCATTCTGCCCATCTCCGCGTTCAGTGCCGTGGGATATTTTACCCAGACGAGCGTACCCTGGGATGTGACGCTGTTTTCGGCACTGGGCGCGCTTCCGGGCGGACTGATTGGCGCATGGCTGCTGGGCCACCTGCCCCAGGTTTGGCTGACACGTATTTTTTCCGTGTTGATGATCGTTGCCGGCTGGCGCATGATGATGGGGTGACGGGATGATTTATATACTGATGGGCGTTCTCTCGGGCATTATCTCGGGCATGGGCATGGGCGGGGGTACTCTGTTGATCCCCATGCTCACCATCTGGGGGGGACTGGCGCAGCTTCAGGCCCAGGCCGTCAATCTGGCGGCCTATCTGCCGGCGGCGCTCCTTGCTGTCTGGCGGCACAAGAAGGCGGGCCTTCTGGACCTCAAAGCGGCGAAGATCGTCTGCCTGTGGGGACTGCTGGGCGCTGCGGCGGGCGTGGCTGTGGCACTTCTGGTGCCTGAACAGTGGCTGCGGCGGGGATTTGGGGGATTTTTGCTGCTGCTTGGAATCTGGCAGCTCGTTCTGGGTGAAAAACGCAACAAAAAAGGGGACGGCGCATAGGATGAAGGAGGGAGGAGGTGCGCAGATGAAACAGTCATTTTCGGAGCTGTGCGAAAAAGAAGTCATAAATATCTGTGATGGCAGAAGAATTGGACACATCGACGATCTGGAGATCGACCTCTGCGACGGAAAAATCTGCGCCATTGTGGTCCCCGGGCCGTCCCGCTGCTTTGGCCTGCTCAGAGGAGAAGGGGAGTGCATCATCCCGTACTGCAAGATTGTCAAGTTCGGCGAGGACGTTATTCTGGTCGATTTGGGCAACCAGCCGCGTCAGGTTTGACAGCCTGTAAGATACGCTAGGCAGGAGGAGCCGCCCATGTTATAATTATGCTAACTATATGTTGCATCAATAGCATGTTGCGCGCCTGTTGGACAGGCCGCACGGAAAGCGGAGGCCCCTATGAAGTGTCTGTATTGCGGCTGTTTGGAGAGCAAGGTGATTGATTCCAGGCCCACGGAGGAGGGCAGCTCCATCCGTAGGCGGAGGGAATGCCTTAACTGTGGCAAGCGCTTCACGACCTATGAGCGGATTGAGGAGATTCCCATTATGGTCGTCAAGAAGGATGGGCGCAGGGAACCCTTCGACAGCGCCAAGATTCTGGGCGGCCTGCGCAAGGCCTGCGAGAAGCGCCCCATCCCCTCGGGCGAGATTGAGCGGGTGTGCGACGAAGTGGTGCGCACGGTGTTCAATTCCCTGGAGCAGGAAGTGACCAGCAAGCAGATCGGCGAGGTTATGATGCAGCACCTCAAAGGGCTCGACGAAGTTGCCTATGTCCGGTTCGCCTCGGTCTACCGCCAGTTCAAGGATTTGAATACCTTTATGGATGAGATGAAACTTCTGTTGGAGGAAAAAGAGAGCGGAAAGTGATGGGGAGCAGTGAATTTGAGCGGGATTATGCCCGCGTAACCCGGGGGTTCTCCCTCCATGAGGCGGGGGGCATCCGGTATGCAGGCGTGCCCATGATAGAACAGGCCGGAGGGACCAGGCACGGGTTCACCCAGCGCTATGGCGGGGTGAGCAACTCTCCCTTTGACTCCCTCAACCTGGGGCTTAAGCGCCCCGATGCCCCGGAGGCTCTGGAGGAGAATTATGAGCGCCTCTGCCGGGCGGCAGGCCTGGAGCGGGGGGAGCTGGCCATGGCCGCCTATTGTCACGGGGACGGGGTGGAGATCGCCACCTGTGCCGACCGGGGCAAGGGCTTTGGCAGAGGGGAGTTCCCGCCCTGCGACGGCCTGCTGACCGCTGAAAAGGGCGTGACGCTCATGACCCTGCATGCGGACTGCATGCCCCTCTTTTTATACGACCCCATCCGGCGGGCCTGCGGCATGATTCATTCGGGCTGGAAAGGCGCCTCCCTGCGCATTGGGGGCAAGGCCGTCTCCCTGATGGCGGAAAAGTTGGGATGCCGCCCCCAGGATATCCTGGTGGGGATTGGGCCTTCCATCTGTCCGGATTGCTTTGAGGTCGAGGAGCCGGTGCGCTCTGTCTTTGCCGGGGCTTTCCCCCAGGCCAACGCTGTTATGGAGGGCCGCAGGGAGGGCAAATTCCAGGTCGATCTCTGGCGCGTGATGGTGTGGCAGCTCCTCGAACAGGGCATTGTGCCCGGCCATATCACACTCTCAGGGGAATGCACCCGCCACGGGCCGCACTATTTCTCCTACCGGAGGGATAAGGCGGCTGTGGGAAACACGGGGGCCATGGCCGGGTTTATGGCGCTGATATAGGGACGTTATGTTTTGAACCGGACGCAGAGAGTCCGGTTTGTTGATGGTGATTGCATAATCCCCGCTGCCGGTACATAGGCTTTAGCACCAATCAACGGGGAGGAATGTTCTTTGGAGGACCATCTTTTATTCGCCAGCCAGACCCCTTATCCGCCCGTGCGCGTCCAGGAACCCAACCCCAGATATGCAGCCGCCATGCTGGCCAATATCGGCAGCTGTAATTCTGAGATGTCGGCGGTCAGCCTCTACTTTTACAACAGCGTTATTTTGAAGGAACGATGCCCGGATATGGCCGAACAGTTCCAAAAAATCGGCCTTGTGGAGATGCATCACCTGGATATCTTTTCAAGTCTGGCATACCTTCTGGGGGCGGACCCCCGGCTTTGGAGCCAGACGGGCAGGTGCATGAAGTATTGGAGCCCGGGGTGCAACCAGTACCCCAAAGGCCTCCTGCCCCTGGTACAGAATGCGCTGCAGGGGGAGCGGGCGGCCATTGCAGAGTATCGTAAGCAGGCGGGCTGGATTCAGGATCCCTGCATTGTCGAAAACCTCAACCGGGTTATTCTGGACGAGGAACGGCATGTGGCAATCTTCCAGCAGATGGAGGAGCAGCTCTGCCTGATACAGCCTTCGTAAAAAGGAGCGGACGCAGATAGGCCGGTGTTCATAAAACAGGAAACCACAAAAATTACGATTTACGGCGTCTGTCAGACGGAATTGGCTAACAAGAGAATAGGCGGTACTTGGCTTTTGAAGCTGAGTACCGCTTGTTTTTTTGCCTATCGACAAACACAATAGACTTGTTAATGTTTGTTTAGTATAATTATCATAGACGCAGCGATTCAAGAGAAATCACTGCGGTTTTATATTTTTCAAAAAATTTTGAGAGATTGGAAAAATCGCAGCTTGTCGTGCCCATTTACTATAGAGGCGTAAAAACACAGGCAGAATTGAGGTGGGGGTGCATTTGAAGAACAGGCTGACCGCCTATGCTGAGCAATACCTCCACCAATGCAAGCTGACAGAGGACAATGCAATGATCGGTTATAAATCTTTCGAGATTGCAAAGGGACAATTGCCTTTTCGATCCTTTGGAGTTTGCATTTCATTGCTCAGGCTATAGCGAGGAACGCCGCAAAGAAGCAAACCAAAGGAAGGTTTTATTTTTACGGGGAAATCTGTGGTGCGGCGCTGGATTTCAGAGAAAAGCGCAATATGTCTCCTTACGAACTGTACGCCGTTCTCTATGATTCTGCACCCAAATGCGTTGGTCGTATGAATAGCCACACGATCAAGAATTTGCCCAATCCTGAGAGTGCATTCCATATCAAAAAAGCAGGAGGACTATATGGAAAACGAGAAAGTATACGGCATGAGATTCTCCAAGGTATATCCGTGCCTGATTGAAAAAGCAGAGAAAAAGGGCAGAACAAGAGATGAAGTCGATCAGGTTGCCTGCTGGCTCACCGGTTATACGCCGGAAGCTTTGGCAGTGCTGCTGGAAAGCACCATATCATACGGCGATTTTTCCGGAATGCGCCGGAGCTGAATCCGAATCATGAATTGATTACTGGCACGGTCTGCGGCGTCCGTGTTGAATCCATCGAGGATCCGCTGATGCGGAATATCCGGTATCTGGACAAGCTGGTGGATGAGTTGGCCAAGGGGAAGCCCATGGAAAAAATTCTCCGGCAGCCCAAAGAATAAAAACACTGGTCAAGGAGGCGGCAGCCATGTGGTCCTGTCCCAAATGTAAAAGAAGCTTCAAAAACCAAAATCAGCCGCATTACTGTGGGCCTGCCCCAAAAACAATTCAGGAATATATTGAGGCGCAGCGAGATGAGGCGCGTCCCTTTCTGGAAGCGGTTCGGGATGTCCTACGGGCCGCTCTGCCTGATGCGGAGGAACGCATCTCGTGGAGTATGCCGACCTATTGGAAGGGCCATAACATCATCCATTTTGCCGCCAATAAGAAGCATATTGGCCTGTATGCCGGGGACGCTGCCGTGACTGCTTTCTGTAAAGAATTGGAATCATACAAAACAAGCAAAGGCAAGATTCAGATTCCCTACCAAACCCCGCTGCCTCTGGAGCTGATTTCCCAAATAGCCTCCTGGTGCTATGAAACAGGGAATCATCCGTAAAGAGGGCTTTTCTAAAAAATTTCCGCCGTGCAATCTGTGCCGTGGGTTTCCTTGCTTTATAGATGAAAGGCAGAAATACCTACCATTTATTCAGGAGCAAGCCAGTATGAACATGGAGAAAACTGCTGCCATTTGTCTCACTGCCGCCATGATGCTCTGTGCAATGGCCGGCTGTTTTTTTCCGCCGGTACCGCTCCGGAAGAAGGCGGAAAACCCTCTGTGGGGCAAAAGATCGACATCAAAGTGGAGGGTGTTGTTACCGCTGTTGACGGTGATACCATCACCGTGGAGGACGGCACCGTTTTTACCATTACAGACGAAACGGTATTTGGTGTCAATGAGGATCATACCGATGGTGTGAAGGAAGCATCCGAAGAAATTACCAGCGGCAACCACAGCCAGGGCTATCTCAATGGGGGCAACACAGCCAAGACCATCTATGAGAACAATGCACCGGCGAGTTCTGGAAAGATCTGTGCGGATTTTGAGGGCGTTGCTGCCGCTGTGGACGGCAGTGTCGTCACTTTGGAGGACGGCAGATACCAACCTCACCTATTCTGGTCAGTCTGACGGTCAGGGTGAAGTGTTTGCCAGTGGAATCGTTGCAGGCGACTTTATTCAGGGTGCCGCTGAACAGATGACCGCATCCACCGTATTTATAATTCCCAGCAAATAACGCAGGATAAGGCGGGGACATCAGTCCCCGTTCTTTTTTTAGGGACATCCCCCAAAGCTACTTGGGGGTTTATAGGACAAAATATACTTTTATCTAATATTTAACATAATGTTTTGTCCTGATTTGTGCTGTTGACCTCCAAGTGGATTTGCCCGTTAAAATGCAATCAAGGAATGGGGCAGAAACTCCGTTTCAAAGAAGATGAATAAGGAGAGAGAAGAGTCATGAAAAAATCCCTCGCATTGTTGCTCAGTCTGATGCTCTGCATCGGGCTGTTTGGCTGCTCTCAGAGTGCTGAGACCCAGCCCGCCGCCACTCCGGCCGCCGAGACTCCCGCCCCCGCGGGAATCTACACCCCCGGCACTTATACCGCCACGGCCAAGGGGTTTGGCGGCGACATTGAAGTAAGCGTGACGGTGGATGAAAACGCCATTGTGGAAGTGGCCGCCGTGGGCGCCTCCGAGACCCAGGGCATCGGCAGCAATGCCATTGCTCAGCTCCCCGCCAAGGTGGTCGAGGCCGAGAGCGCCGAGGTAGACGCGAGTGCGGGCTCCACCGCCTCCTCCACCCCTCCCCTCAAGGCCGCCAAACCGGCGCTGGCCCAAGCGCGCGGCGAGACGGTGAGCGCGGCGGCTTCCTACACCCCCGGCACCTATACCGCCACCGCCCAGGGCAACAACGGCGCGGTTACTGTGGAGACCACCTTCACAGCGGACCGCATCGAGTCCATCCAGGTGGTGGAACACTACGAGAGCCAGGGCGTGTGCGAAAAGGCCCTGTTCACCGAACTGCCCCAGTCCATCCTGGACAACCAGTCCCTGGCTGTGGACACCATCGCGGGCGCGACGGTCGCCAGCAATGCGCTCCTCGCAGCGGTCAAGGATTGCGCCGTGCAGGCGGGC
>JAHZEH010000051.1:6095-10439 GCA_019421925.1 Clostridia bacterium | reverse complement strand
CATGGGGAGGGGAATAAACTGCAAGTCAATATTTATGACGGTTTCAGAGCTGAAAAAGGGAAGCCGCAGCCCTGTTTTCTATTTCGATAAATTTTGGGGAAACCCCTGTTTTTTGTGTCAAAACGCTGGTAATATCAATTCTATGAGGCCGGCAATCTGGGCAGGGGGGATTGATGGAAATGGAAAACATCAAAACAATTCAAAAATCTTTTTCCGTTCAGGCGAAAAATTTTGAATCAAAACAGATGAATTTCTCAAAACAGGAATTTCTGGACGATACTGTGCTCGAGATAGACGCGCAGAGGACGGACAAGGTGCTCGAAGTAGCCGCCGGGACTTGCGTCTGCGGCAGAAGCCTCGCACCCTTCGTGGAGTCTGTGACCTGCCTTGACGCAACCGCCGCGATGCTGCAAGTGGGCAAAGAAATGGCGGAAAAAGAGAACCTTAAAAATATAAGGTTTGTTGAGGGCTTTGCAGAGAAACTTCCATATCCGGATGCGGCCTTTGACATCGTTCTGACGCGGCTGTCCTTTCATCACTTCCTGAAGATGGAGCAGCCCTTTGCAGAAATGAGCCGGGTGCTGAAGCCGGGCGGCAAGCTCGTTATCATCGACATGGAGGCCGCCGGGGAGAGGCTGAGGGAAATTGAGGACAGGATTGAGACAATGAGGGATTGCTCCCATGTCAAAAACCGCAGCCGCAGCGAATTTCTGGAGCTGTTTCAGGAATATGGCTATTATAGCCTGAGCAATGAGATCCAAACCCGTCGAAAGGGCCTGAATTGGCGCGCTTCTTCGTTCTCGTCCCTTGGCATAGAACCACTATGCTGCGGTTCTCGGCCTTGAAGCCCATCCAATTCAAGCCGTTTCGATCCTTTGGAGTTTGCAGAGCCATAGAGGATGGCAGAGCAAGGAAGAGGAGGGAGGAATCCTGGTCGGATTCCGACAGACGATGACGCTGCTATGGCGTGCTCTATGGCTCTGCAAACCGTGGTTTGCATTTCATTGCTCAGGCTAGGAGAAGGTATTGGATACAAGCATACCTGTGAAATTGAGCGCATGGATGGAACTGACGAAGACGCCTTGGAGCGTGCGGGAGGAGATTGCGGCCATGATGGAGGCTGAGCTGGCGGGGGGACAGGAGACCGGATTTCAGCCCTATCGAAAGGATGGGGCCGTCTGGTTCAATCAGCGCTGGCTCCTGATGCTCGGGCATAAAGGAAGGTAGAGGATGGGAGAGCTCTGTTTTCAATATGGCGCCAAAGAGTGTGAATATCTAAAAAGTAAGGACAAAAAACTGGCTGCTGTGATAGAGCGGATTGGGCAGATCAACAGGGCATGCTATGATGACCTGTTTGAGGCGGTTGTCAATTCTATCATCGGACAGCAGATCTCCACAAAGGCCCATATGTCAATCTGGAAGAGAATCAAGGATGACTTTGGCCGGCTGGACGCAGAGAAAGTGTTGGAATTGGGCAGGGACAGGCTGCAAGCCTATGGAATAACCTGGAGAAAAGCGGACTATATCATGGAGTTCGCCCAAAAGGTGGCTCTGGGCGGATTTAACCTGGACGAAATCAAAGAAATGACCGATATGGAAGCGATTGCCGCCCTCTCATCCCTCAAAGGCATTGGCGTATGGACGGCGGAGATGATCCTGCTGTTCTGCTTGCAGCGGCCTGACATTTTCAGCTATGGGGATTTGGCGATTTTGCGCGGCATGCGCATGGTGTACCGGCACAAGGAGATACCGAGAGAGCGGTTTGAAAAATACCGCAGAAGGTTCTCGCCGTATTGCAGTGTGGCAAGTCTGTATTTTTGGGCGGTAGCGGGGGGCGCGATTCCGGAATTGAGCGACCCTGCCGCCCCAAAGAGGGAACCCGGGGCAGCCAGAGCAATGAAATCCGAACCCGTCGAAAGGGCCTGAATTGGAGCGCTTCTTCGTTTTCGTCCCTTTATATCCTGCCGTGAAGCGCGCTGAAACCGTATGTATCCCCGGGTACCCCGGCGAAGCGCCTCCTGAGAAAAACACGATATTATATAACGCCATGGAGGAAGCGTTGGCGGACAGGCTTCGCCCCTGCGGAGCTGCATGAAAGAGATAAGGAGGCAACGCGATGCAATACACAAGCCAATATGAATCCCCGTTGGGCAGCATCCTTCTGGCTGCCGATGAAATTGGCCTGACCGGGTTATGGTTTGAGGGGCAGAAATATTTTGCCCTGTATTTGGATAGGGAGCATGAGGAGAAGGAGCTGCCCATATTTGAGGAGACCAAACGCTGGCTTGACATTTACTTTTCGGGAAAAGAGCCGGATTTTACAGTACCTCTTCATTTTACAGGCACTCCCTTTCAAAATGAAGTGTGGGAGATCCTTTATTCCATCCCCTATGGGAAAACGATGACCTATGGAGAGATCGCCAAACGGCTTGCTGCGCAGAGGGGGATTGACCATATGTCGGCGCAGGCTGTCGGCGGAGCAGTGGGGCATAATGAGATTTCGGTGATCGTGCCCTGCCATCGCGTAGTTGGTTCCAACGGGAGCCTGACCGGATACGCGGGGGGGATTGACAAAAAAATAGAGCTTCTCAAGCTGGAGGGAGCGCTCAAAGAAGAATTCTTTGCACCCCGGAAGAGCACCGCCCCATGAACCGTGTTTTGCAGAAGGATTTGATCTATGAAATTCTCTCCATTGTGGCGGAAATTCCCGAGGGCCGGGTCGCAACATACGGGCAGATTGCAAGGCTGATCGGGCGGGAACGAAACGCCCGGCTGGTAGGCAGAGTTCTCAGCATGTCTCAATATTATGGTAAATATCCCTGCCACAGGGTGGTCAATCATGCGGGCAGACTTGTGCCGGGCTGGACTGAACAAAGCTGGCTGCTGCAAAACGAAGGCGTCCCAATGAAGGATCAAGACCATGTGGATCTGAAGCGCTGCCAATGGGAGTGCTGATGCGGGGAGATGCGAACCGGTTGAATCTGTTCCCCGGCTGCAAAAGCCGGCGCCGGACCAGACAGCCTGAAACAGTGGCGGGCGGAAAGCCGGCGGAGCCGCCCCGATTGCGCCGAATCAAAACAGGGGATGGGCGTGGGAATTGAAACGGCCCAACCGTAAAAAAATCACAATTGTTTCTTGACTGTGTCCTTAGGATATCCTTTATACTGCGCCTCAGGGGGTGGTTGAGGTGACAGGGTCCGCACATGACAGGGAGCCGGAACAGGCCGGGCGCACGGACGGCGTCATCGCTGCGCCGGGACAGCGCTACCGCTGCGGCAGGGGAAACGGCTTTCTGGCGCTGTGTCAGTTGGGCCGGGCGCATCTCTCCTTCTGCGCCGGGCAGGAGGAACTCTCCGCCGGGGAGGGCGCGCTTGTCGCCGGTGAAACCGCTTTCACAGTGTATCCGCAGTCCGGCGGCCGGGTGTTCGTGCTGCCCTTTGCGGCCGGGGAGTTGGGATACGAACCGGGGAGCTCCCCGCTGCTCCATCCCTTGAGCGAGGAGAGCGGGCTTATTATGGGCATGCTCCACCGGGAGCTGAATCAGAGGCGGCCGGGCTATCAGGAGGTGGCGCGGGGCCTGATCATCCGCCTGCTGCGGGAGAATCTGGAGCGGTTTGCACCTCCCCAGGGCCGGGCGCGCTCCTGCGCGCTGCGCCTGGCGGAGATTGAGGACTATATCCTCGGCCATTGCACGGAGGCCACCCTGGCCCAGACCGCCGCCCACTTCTACTACCACCCCAACACGCTGTCCCGGTTTATCCGGAGCAGCTGCGGCAAGAGTTACTCGGATTATTCCCGGGACCTGCGGCTGAGGCGGGCGGCCGGACTTCTGCTGCAGACCCCCCTGCCCGTCTACAGGATTGCGGAGCTGTGCGGGTACTCCAATAAGACCCATTTTTACAGCTTGTTTGCCAATCTCTTTGGAAAAACTCCCAGCGAATACAGGAGGCAGGAGCTGTCTGCAAACCCATAATGCAAAAACGCCGGATTTGTCCGGCGTTTTTTATTGACTGGGCCCTAGTTCAGTTCTGTGGCGCGGGCGGCCGCCAGGGAGAGGCAGGGCAGGTATTTTTCAACCGTCTGTTCCAGGCGGCAGGTTTCTGTGTTCAGGATATAGCGCCGCGCCCAGACGCCGCTCTGTTCCCGGTAATTCCCGCCGCTGTATATATCCCCCTCAATGGAGCTGACATTTTCGAATACGTCCAGCATGCTCATGTCATGGCACTCCACCAGCCCATAGGCGAAGGAGGATTGGCCGGGGAGTTCGCTCTCCTGCTCCCGCAGGACGGCAGTGATTTCCGTCTCGCCGGTGTACAGGTTGTACCAGTGCTCCTGCACGCCCAG
>JAHZEH010000051.1:0-6085 GCA_019421925.1 Clostridia bacterium | reverse complement strand
ACCACCGCCCAGGTGTTGGGGCGGGCGAAGGCTGAGGAGGACTTGAGAAGCAGACCATTGCCCAGAACAGTGGCGCTCTGGCCCGGAGCGTAGGGGTCGGAGTACTCGGGCAGGGACATCTGGAAGCCGCTCATCCCGTCCAACGCCAGACCGTCCGTGAGCTGCCAGCCCTCCTTTTGCCGGAGGAAGAAGAGGACGAGGCCCTGGGGCCCGTAGGTCCCGTAGTCCACCAGAAGGACAGCCATATCCCGGTAGCTGCCGCCCAGGGGGGTATCCTCAAAAATCCAGGCCTGAAGGCGGGCGTCCGAGGCCGTCCCGTCCTCCCCCATCCAGAGAAGGTCCCCGGGCAGGCAGGCAGGGGCGAGGGCGGACTGCAGCGCTTCGCCGGTCACTGCCCGGCTGACCCCGTCCGCCCTGCAGTCCAGGGCCGTGAGGATGCGGTCCGGCGGGAGGCTGACAGGCTGGAAGCCCTCCCCCCGCAGGGAACGGGGGCCGTCCCAGCGGCGGAGAGCGAGGGGGGCGGAGCTGTCCGCTTCTCCTAGCTGACCGGCGGCCTCCTCAGGAGGTTCCTCCCCGGAGGGCTTACCCGGCGAGGGGGATTGCTCCGGAAGCATAGCTGAAGCAGAGGGAGAGACGGCGGGAGGCGAAGAGAATCCGCCCGCCGGAGCGCAGGCGGTCAGCGCCAGCAGCGCCAGGGCGGCGGCAAAAAGACGGGGTTTCATGCGGAGGCCTCCTTTCCGGGGATGTGGGGGGCCGCTGTCCTCCCAATCCCCCGACCAGGGGATTCACTCTCGGGAATCCTTTTGGCTGAATTTTTCCGGTGCTCTGGGAAAAGAACTGAACGTCTGTGCCAGGCTGGGGGAGGGGGATGGGATGCGCTGACGTCTATATGTCCTCCGCCGGAGGGACGCCTCCCTTTAAATACTCCTGTGGGCGCCCCTCGCCCGAAGCTCCGGGAAAAGAACGCCCACATAAAAAGGATGGAGACGGGGCGGGGATTTCTTATAGGAAGCCCCCCTTTTTTTCACGGGGTTCAGCCCATCATCTCAACCAGCAGTTTGTTCACCAGCGCGGGGTTGGCCTTGCCCTTGCTGGCCTTCATGACCTGGCCGACCAGGGAGGTCAGAGCCTTGGCCTTGCCCGCTTTGTAGTCGGCCACGGCCCGCTCGTTGGCGGCCAGCACGGCGGCGCACATCTCCCGGATGGCCCCCTCGTCGCTGATCTGGGCCATACCCTGCTCGGAGACGATCTGCTCCGGGTCCTTGTCCTGCTCGAACAGGAGGGCGAGGACCTTGGACCCGGCGGTGCGGCTGATTTTGCCCCCGTCCACCAGGGCGAGGAGCCTGGAGAACCGCTCGGGGGTGAAGGGGATGGCCTCAGGGGCGAGGCCGCGCTCGTTGAGCAGGCGGCTGACGTCGCTCATGATCCAGTTGGAGACGGCCTTGGGGTCGCTGCCGTGGGATACGCAGGCGTCAAACAGGTCCGCAAAGGCCTTCTCCCCGGTGATGAAGTCCGCGTCGTATTCGGGCAGGCTGTACTCCGCCATATAGCGGGCGCGCCGGGCCCGGGGCAGCTCGGGGATGGAGGCGCGGATCCGCTCCAGCCACTCCTCGGAGACCACGATGGGCATGATGTCCGGCTCGGGGAAGTAGAAGTAGTCGTGGGCGTCCTCCTTGGAGCGCATGGCGTAGTTGACGCCCCGCTCGTCGTCCCAGCGGAGGGTGTCCTGTGTGATGACCTCCCCCTTATCCAGGAGCTTGGCCTGACGCTTCTGCTCATACTCGATGGCCCGGACGGTGGCGGACATGCTGGCGATGTTCTTCATCTCCGTGCGGGTGCCGAAGGGGGCGTCCTCCCCCTCGCGCAGGGAGAGGTTGACGTCGCAGCGCATGGAACCCTCCTCCATGCGGCAGTTGGACACGCCGGTGTACAGGAGGGTGGTGCGGAGCTGTTCGAGGAAGGCGTGGACCTCGGCGCTGGAGCGGAAGTCCGGCTCGGTGACGATCTCGATGAGGGGAACGCCGCAGCGGTTGTAGTCGATGCGGGTGCAGCCCTCCTCGTGGCCCAGCTTGCCCGCGTCCTCCTCGATATGGATGCGGGTGATGCCGATGCGCCGGGTCTGCCCCTCCGCCTCGATGTCCACATACCCCTCGTAGCACAGGGGCAGGTCATATTGGCTGGTCTGGAAAGCCTTGGGCAGATCGGGATAGAAGTAGTGCTTGCGGTCCTGGCGGGAGTAGCGGTTGATCTTGCAGTTCAGAGCCAGGCCGGCCTTGATGCAGTACTCCACGGCAGTCTGATTGAGGGCGGGCAGGACGCCCGGCATGCCGGTGCAGACCGGGCAGGTGTGGGCATTCTCCTCCGCCCCAAAGGCGGTGGAACAGGAGCAGTAGATCTTGCTTCTGGTATCAAGCTCGGCGTGGACCTCCAGGCCGATGACTGTCTGGTATTTCATGGGTCGCTCCTCCTTTGCGTTACGCGATGGGATGGCCGGCGAAGTCCAGCGCCCCCTCAAGGGCGTGGCCGGCGCGCAGCACCGTCTCCTCGGACAGGGGCCTGCCGATGAGCTGGGCCCCGATGGGGAGGCCGCCGCTGTCCCTGCCGCAGGGCAGGGAGAGGGCGCACAGCCCCGCAATGTTGATGGAGACCGTGCAGATATCCGCCGCATACATCTGAAGGGGGTCGCCGCTCATCTGGCCGAACTTCCAGGCGGTGCAGGGGGAGACGGGGGTGAGCAGGCAGTCGAACTGTTCAAAGGCCCGGCTGTAGTCCTCCATGATGAGGGTTCTGGCCTGCTGGGCCCGCTTGTAGTAGGCGTCATAGTAGCCGGAGGACAGGGCGAAGGTGCCCAGGAGGATGCGGCGCTTGACCTCGTCGCCAAAACCCTCGCTGCGGGATTTGGTGTAAATTTCAGACAGACCCCTGCAGCCCTCGGCCCTGAAGCCGTATTTAATGCCGTCGTACCGGCCCAGGTTGGAGCAGGCCTCGGCGGAGGAGATCAGGTAGTAGGCGGGCAGGGCGTACTGCACCCTGGGCAGGGAGCAGGGCGCAACCTGGGCCCCCAGGGCGCGCAGCTTGTCCGCCGCTTTCAGCACGGCGGCGCGGGTCTCCTCGCCGGTGCCCTCGCCGAAGAACTCGTCGGGCAGGCCGATGCGCAGGCCGGAGACATCCCCGGTCAGGGCGGCGCTGTAGTCGGGCACGGGCTGGGGCAGGGAGGAGGCGTCCAGCCCGTCCTGTCCGGCCAGGACCTGAAGGATGAGCGCCGCGTCCTCCACAGATTTGGCCAGGGGGCCCACCTGATCCAGGGAGCTGGCAAAAGCCACCACCCCGTAGCGGGACACCCTGCCATAGGTGGGCTTGAGCCCCACCACGCCGCAGAAGGAGGCGGGCTGGCGGATGGACCCGCCCGTATCCGTGCCGATGGAGAAGGGGGCGCAGTCGGCGGCCACGCAGGCCGCGGAGCCGCCGGAGGAGCCGCCCGGCACCCGGCTCAGGTCGTGGGGGTTGCCGGTCTTTTTGAAATAACTTGTCTCCGTGGAGGAGCCCATGGCGAACTCGTCCATATTGGTTTTGCCCAGCAGGACGCAGCCCGCAGCCTCCAGCTTTTGGGCAACGGTGGCGGAGTAGGGGGGGATGAAATTCCCCAGCATGCGGGAGGCGCAGGTGGTGGGGATGCCGTTTGTGCAGATGTTGTCCTTGAGGGCGAAGGGGATGCCGTCAAGGGGCCCGAGGGTTTTTCCTCCGGCCCGGCGCTTGTCCGACGCCGCAGCGTCCGACAGGGCCCGCTCCTTCGTGACGCAGAGATAGGCTCCCACGGCGGGGTCCACCTCTTCGATGCGGGAGAGCAGGGCGGTCGTGAGTTCGGCGGAGGTGATTTCCCCCTGCCCGAGCATTTTTGAGAGGGCGGCGACGCCCAGCTGATATAATTTCATAGTTTCTTTCCTCCTACTCGACCACGCGGGGCACCACGATAGCGATGCCGTCGCTCTGGGGGGCGCACTCCATGAGGGCGTCCCGGCAGTCCCGCTGGTCCATCACGTCCTGCCGGAATACGTTCTGCATGGGCACGGCGTGGGTAGTGGGGGAGACGCTCTCCACGTCCAGCTCGTTCAACTGGTCAGCAAAGGCGATCATGCCCCCCATCTCGCTTTGCAGGCGGGAAATCTCCTCCTCTGTCAGGCTGAGGCGGGCCAGTTTGGCCACATGCTCCACCTGTTCCCTGGTGATATTCATGGCAATACCTCCTCGAATGGTTTCTTATAAAAGGAACGCCGGGGGAACCGGCGATTTGCGCGGGAAATAAGTCTTTTTATTATACCACGGGAGAAGCGGAGGGCGGGAGGGGGCGGCGGAACTTTTTCAAAAACTACCCTGTCTCTCTCAAATTTTTTGCGCAAACCAAAGGGCCGGAAGACTCCGGCCCTTTGGTTTGCTTTAAGCGGGATATGCTGACGCGGTTAAAATGCGGTGCGTCATTCCTGAAGAACGATTCTATCCCAGAGGTTATTCGTGAATTCGAACGTCCAAATAGATCCTCCATGCCGCAAGGTTACCAAAGAAGTTGAGCCCAAAGTATCAATGCCGGTTTGAGTAACATATGCGGTGAATCCTGTAGGCAAATTATAAGTTGCTCCACTGACCGGAATGTTACCACTGAACTGTCCATTCGGCATACCGGCGCAAATACCTGCGCCAACCCCGGTACAGCCGTAATTTACTAGTTTGTTTGACATATAGGTTGTGGAGTCGTAACTTAAGCCTTGTTCAGCCCAAAGTATAAGCAGAGACCGGGGAGCAGCCCGGAGTAGGCAGGGATACTTTTTTGCGCCAAGACCTGCCACTCCACAAAACGGGAGATCCCCTTGAGAAAGCTCGGAAAGCTCTCGCTATAGTGGTTGCAGAGGATGAGAGAGTAGAGAGAAATAACAAGAAGTGCAATGATGATCATGCTCCAGCGCAAAGGACGGGACGGGATAACCAGCCCAGGGCTGACAAGCGCCAGCCGCCGAAGCACAAAGAGCAGAAGAATCAGGCCGAAGCAACAGAGAAGGAAGGGGACGAGATACTCTGCCGCCACGCGGAGAAAATAATCCGTCCCGAGGCGGTAGCTGAATTCAGAGAGATAATTCCCCCGAAGAATGCGGCAATAGAGCAAGAGTCCCAGAGAGAGCAAGCACACCAGAGCGCTCACCCCCAGCAGCACCCACTGATCCCGGCCCAGCCCCAGGCGGTACTCCCGGCGGATATCCTTTGCCGTGCCTATCTCGGCGATGACCTCCCGTTCAGCTTGGCCGGCCTCCGCTCCTGACTCAAGCAGGGCGTCGTACTTCTCCTGGGCGTTGCAGAGCATCTCCTCCCTGAGGGCCAAGCTCCTGTTGTTTCGGGGGAGCTCAAGGAAGAGGCGTTTGACATAGGCTTGAATGGCGTCCATGGGGGGCCTCCTATCTTAACCTGCTTTGCCGGTCTGGAAACTTGGGAGCATAGGGAGGGCCCGTCGCGGAATGCCCAAGGGGCCGGTTCCTGTTCAGGCCAAGGTTATGAGCGGAGGCCGGGTCAGGCCATGGCGTCCGGCTTTGCGGGAAGGGGCTGTTTCTCCGGCTTGACGAAAGCCTCCACCGCCTCCCGGGTGAAACGCCATTGTTCGCACAGCTCCTTATAGTGCTGCTTGCCCGCCAGGGTGATGCGGAAATACTGCCGCTTCCGCCCATAAGTCAGGGATCCGTCGTAGGAGTCGGCCAGCCCGGCCAGACGCAGGCGGTCCAGGGCGGCATAGAGGGTGGGCTCCTTGATGGTGAATTGATCTCGGGTGAGGGCCTTGATGCGCTTGGAGAGCTCGTAGCCGTAGGAGTCGGCCTGGGAGAGAATGGAGAGGATCATGAGATCATGGTAGCTTGTCAACAGTTCCATGGAGCGATTGTCCCTTTCAATACAACAAAAGCAAGAGTAATTACTATGTTTGATGTAGTAATTTTATCAGAGGACGGGGGATTTGGCAAGTGTATGTTGAGGACAATAAAAAGACCGGAAAAATCCGGTCTTTTTATTGTCCCAAAAGGGATTCTCAAGGGAGAACATCCCTTGGGCG
>JAHZEH010000050.1 GCA_019421925.1 Clostridia bacterium | reverse complement strand
TAGCCCCCGCTGAAGGAACGGGCCTGCTGATAGGCGGGCTGGATGACGAACTCGCCGCTGGCGTTGATGAAGCCCCACTTGCCCTCAGACTTGACGGGGGCCAGATTCTCTGCGAAATCCCCGGCCGCGCCAAAGACGGCGTCAAAAGCCTGCTTGCCCCGGCGGTTATAATAGGTGTATTTGCCCTCGCCAATGCGCACGGGGGCCAAGCTCTGGCTGTAATGGGTACCTGTCACGGTACCGATGGGCGCAATGACGTCGCCGCTGGTGTCGATGATATAGTACTTGAGGGAGCCGGTGTCGTCCTTCTGGCCCACAAAGGCTAGGCCCTCAGAGAAATCGCTGGCATCGTCATATTCGTTGGCGATAACCATGGCGCCGGTGGTGTCAATGAAGCCGTATTTGCCGTTGCGGGTGACGCGGGCCAGCCCGCCGCTGAAATCGTAAGCGCTGCTGTAAGCCGGCGTGATGGCCATAGTGCCTGCGGTGTCGATATAGCCCCATTTCTCGGCGATTTTGACAGCGGCCAGGTCCTCACAGTAGGAGCGGACCTCGTCGTAGCTGGGGGAGACCACCCATGCGCCCTTGTCATCAATCACGCCATACTGGGTCTTTCCGTCGTTTGTCATAGCGGCGAACGCCAGGCCCTCCACAAAGGGGAGGGCGTCCGAGAACTGGGCCTCAATTTTGACCGCCCCCTGCTCGTCTTTATAGCCCCATTTGCCGCTGAGGCGGAAGGCGAATTTTAGGGTGGACTGAGGGGTGGGCGTGGGCGTCGGGGTCACGGTTCCCTCAGGCTCCGGGGAGGGGGAGGGGACTTCCGCCGAGACCAGGGGCATGCCGCCCCTGCCATAGAGCAAAGCGAAAGCGGTGGTGCCCGCGATGAGCACCCCCAGAACGATCAGATAGAGCGCGCCCACGCTCAGTTTTCTTTTTCTATTGCCTGTTCCTGCCATAGGGACCTCCAATCATCTGTTGCGCAGGGAAAGAATTTCATGCTTTTATTTAGTATATCATCGGGCGGCGGCCTGGGCAATCCGGTTTGCGTCCGATGGCCCCCTCAAAACCACTTGTTCTTTTTAAAGAGGTAGAGGCAGATGCCGAGGGAGGACAGGCTGAGCAGAATCACAAAGGGATATCCAAAGGCCCAGTGGTATTCGGGCATGTCCACATTCATGCCGTACCAGCCCACGATGAGCGTAAGCGGCAGGAAAATGGCGGTAATGACTGTGAAAAGCTTCATGATGGTATTGAGGCGGATGTCCACCTGGGCCTCGTAGGCCTCGCGGACCTGGGTGATGTACTCCCGCAGGTTGAGGGTTTCTCCCAGCAGGCGGTTGACCCGGCTTCCCAGGATGCGGTAGTTCCGTTGGGCCCGCCGGCTGAACAGCTCGTTTTCATTCTTTACAAGGCTGTCGCAAAGGTCGGCAAGTTGGTCATAATATCGTTTGAGGACCATGATGCGTTTGCGGAAGGCCACGATCTCCCCGATACAGTCAGTCCGGCGGGAGGTGAGGATGTCCTCCTCCAAGGCGGAAATCTCACTTTCAATGCCTGCAAGCACGCCGGCATCGTCGTTGGTGAGCATCTCAAGAAAAAGGAAGAGCACAGAGGAGAGGTCCCCCTCGGGCAACTCCTCCCGTGCCAGCCGCTCGCAAAGGGGCTGGAAAAGTCCCTCCTCCCGGCTGAGAAGCGCCAGAAAATCCCTGCGAAAATAAACGCACACGTGGGTTGGCGGCCTCAGAGAGTCGGCGTCATTGGGGATGCACAGCGCCAGAAAGTCATAGTCCTCATGGCTCTCATGGCGGGTGTTGCGCGCCCCGTGGAGAATGGATTCGACGGCGCAGTGGGGAATGCCGAAGGCCTCCGCATGTTCGGGCAATTCCTCAAAGGAAAGGCAGCAGAAAGCGCCGCCTTCTCCCTCGCAGTAGGTCTGCCGGCGTTTGCCGGCCTGAAAAAGAAACATGGGTTGAAGTCCTCCATGAATTGAACGGGTTTGCACGACAGTTGAGAGGATTACGATTGAGTTTAATTCAGTGGAGCGGTACCCTGAGCCTACCAAGAAACAAGGAGCTGAACAATTATGATGAAAAATGTCTCCCGTGTCCTGTGGCTGATTTCCGGCGCGCTGCTGATTGTCGTCGGTATTGTCGCCGTCTGCAACCCCGCGTCCACGGTGGCCTCGCTGGCTGTGTTCCTGGGGCTGGCCATGCTGCTCTCCGGTATCTCCAGCATTGTGGGGTATGGGATGGCAACCAAGTATTTTGTTGGGGGCGGCTGGATGCTGGCCGACGGAATTCTGACCTGTGTGCTGGCCCTTTTTGTGCTGTTTAACAGTTCGGTAACCGCCTCGGCAATTCCTTTTATTTTCGGCCTGTGGGTCGTGTTTTCCAGCGTGGAGCGTATGGCCTGCGCTTTTGATCTGAAAAGGGACGGCGTCAGCGGCTGGGGCTGGATTCTGGCGCTGGCCCTCTTAGGCATTGTGATGGGCGTTGTTGCGCTGCTTGACCCCATTGTGGCGGCGGTTGCTCTCAGCGTGATTGTGGGCGTGCTGCTCATCTCCACGGGGGTGATGAATCTGTGCATGTGGGGCTTTCTCCATAAATGGGACCGTTTCTAGGGCGGTTCCCCTCCCACAAATAAAACGGCCGGTATTCCGGCCGTTTTATTTGTGGGAGGGCCTTTAGGAGGCCCGCTTGCGCGTGCGAAGAAGTCCCGCACTGGTGATGGCGAGATCCACAGTGAAATAGGCGATCAAAACCGCGCAGAGGGACAGGCGCAGAGGCAGGGAGAGCGACGCGACAGCGGGCAGAAGGACGGGATGCAGAACGCGGACCACCAAAATACCCATGAGGCCGAAGTAGAGGGAGTTTTTGAGGCAGATGCGTCCGTGCAGGTTGTGTCTCTGGCAGGAGTAATCCCACCAGCGCCTGCCGAAGCAGGTCTCCAGAAGAAGCCCGGTGGCGTATTCCACGGCCGTATTGACTATGACCGAGCCCATGAAAAGCAGGAGAAGGCTGGGCTCCCAGCGCGGCGCAGCGAGCACTGTGCAGATGGCGCCTACGCCGTAGACCGGGCTGAAAGGACCATGCAGGAGCGCATTGTTGCAGAATTTGCCCGCAGGCAGGGAACAATACAGAGACTCGCACAGCCAGCCCAGGCAGGCGTAGAGGGCGAAGCATAAAAAGAGGGTGGCAAATGTATTCATGACCGTAGTATTGCCAAACGGCCGGTCATAGTATGCAGGAGATGGCTTCTGTGGTATAATTGCCGTTGTGTCAGGTGCAATTCCAGAACAGGAGAGGGCAAGAGCTTGAGTTTGGGAAGCAATCATAAGGAAAAGACGCTGCAAACCACGATGGTCATCACCATCATCATTATTTTGAGCAAGACGGCGGGTTTTGCGCGGGAAATGGTGTTTGCCAACTACTTTGGCACCTCGCTCTACAGCGATGCATATACCAACGCCAATACCATCGTAAATATGTTCATCCTGCTGTTCTCCGCCTGTATTTCCTCGACCTTTATCCCGGCCTACACCAAAACACTGCACGACCGGGGCCCCTTGGCCGCCAACGAGTACACCAACAGCATGCTGGGCATTTTCGTGCTGCTGGGCGCGGGCATCAGCGCGCTGGGGTATTTCTTTTCGCCCCAGATGTGCGAGCTCTTCATGCCCCAACTCATCCCGGATGCGGCGGCGGGTTCCCAGGAGCTGCTTTTGCAGCAGGAAAACCTGCGGCTGACTGCGGAGATGGCCCGTATCATGTTCCCGACGATGGGGTTTGCCGCCGTTACGGGGGTATTTACCTCCCTGCTCAACGCCAATGAGCGCTTCGTGCCGGAGCAGCTCATCGGATTTGCCCTCAGCTTCTGCGTCATCGGGGCCTGTGTATTCTTCCGCAGCGCTGACGCGGAACAGTCTATCATTGCAGTTTCAGCGGCGACAGCCCTGACCTATGTTTTGCAGCTTATTATCGTCGTCCCCTTCCTGCGGGGAATCTATAAATTCCGGCCGGGTATCCACTCCTGCGAGGGGACGGTCAAGCGCTCCTTTATCCTGGCGCTGCCAGCGCTGCTCTCCATGGCCCTTGACGAGATCAACCATCTGGTCGACAAAAATGTGGGTATCTCCCTGGGCATTGGGGTCAATACGGCGCTCAATTACTCCTACCGGCTCATCACGCTGGTGCTGGGCGTGATGGTGGTACCCCTGACCACGATCATGTTCTCCCGCCTGAGCAAGTTTGCCGCCGGGGATGAGAAGAAGAAAATCCTGGACGCTACCAAACAGAGCCTGCTGGTGCTCTCGATTGTACTGGTACCCGTGATCGTGCTGGCGGCCGTGCAGAGCGACGATGTGATCCATCTGCTCTACTTCAGGGGCGCCTTTGACGAGACCTCCCTGCATCTGACGAGTACGGCCTTCCTGTTCTACGTGGTGGGCGTATTAGGCTTCGCCTGGCGCAACTTTCTCACGCGGGTGTTCTACGCGGTGCAGGACACAAGCGCACCCATGAAGATCGGCGTGGTATCCGTGGCGGTCAATATCCTGCTGGATATCTGGCTGGCCAAGGTAATGGGGGTGGGGGGCCTGACGCTGGCCACCAGCATCTCCGGGATGGTGGGCGCCATGCTAATGCTGATCCGCCTGCGGCGCAAGGTGGGACGGATGGGCTTCAGGGATACCCTGTTTCAGCTGGGCAAGCTGACGATTGCCGGGGGAGCGGCCGGCTTGTGCGCCTGGTATCTCGCAGGCTTTATGGCGGGCAGCGGAGTGTTCCTGCGCCTGCTGTGCGCAACGGCTGCCGGACTGATGGTATATGTTGCCCTGGTGCTGCTGCTGCGGGTCAAAGGGGTCAGCAGTCTGGCCCATGCGGTGCGCAGGCGGACGAAATAGGGGAATAAAAAAACGGCGCGGAAGCGCCGTTTTTTTTATTGACAATATGGGTTCAAGCAGAAGTACCTTACATGGATTATAAATTATCTTATGATAAGTTTTTGGAAATACTCTGGGCCAGTTCCACATGGAGGAAATCCAGCGCGTCCTCCGGGTACTCCTCCGAGGCGGGGCAGCGTGCGCTGAGGGTGGCATACCCTGCGTCGCACTGCCAGAAAATGCGGGCTATCCGGGAGCCGTCTGGGGCCAGGGCCCGCGTATCCAAGTGGTAGAGGGTCCCCTCCCGCTCCTCGGCGCGGGAATCCTTGAGGAGGGCCTCCCAGTTGACATTCCGGTCAAAAGGGGCGGGGAGGAGGGAGAGGGGTTCAAGGGGCTTCTCCCCGGCCCCGCTGATGGACAGAGTGTAGTCCAGCCCGTCGCTGGAGAACCGGACGTCCATCCCCGTACGGGAGAAGCACTCCCCCGAATCGCTTTGCGCGTCCTCCTCGTAGGACTGCATGAAGTAGGTGACGCCGTTGTACGCGGCGCTCTCCCAGTTTTGGGGGTCGGCGGGGCCCTCTGCCTCAGGCCGGATGGTCATGCGCAGGGAGAGGGGGCCTTCGGACCAGGCGAGGGACTGGGTGGCGGAGACCCTCTCCGCGCCCTCGAGCCCCAGGTCGAGCTCCCAGAAGGACTGTGCTCCGGCGGTGTGGAAGCCCCCGGGGCCGGGGGCGAGCAGAGTGAGGGCCAGCAGCAGGGAAAAGAGCTGTGTCATGGGATCTCCTCCGATCTGTTGGTGGGACGGTTCAGGAGGATATTGTGCATAGAATATTATACAGTATACTTCTGGGCCCGTCTGCCCTCCTCGGCGGTAATTTACAATGATTTCATAATCTTACAGGTTTTGCAGGTGGTCGGCCAGCGCCAGCCCGCGGGGGGTGACGGCCATGCTCCCCATCTCCAGGGCGGGCTGGTCAAAGACCGCTCCCGGGAGGGCGCTGCCCTGGGCGGCAACTTGGGTGAACTCCTGATAGAGCGGACTCTGGGCGTAAAGCGCGTTGCTGCCCCCTTGAAGAGGGATATTGTAGTCCAGAGTCACCAGGCCCGCCTCCTCCAGGGAGAGCAGCGCCCGCCCCGTCTCCTTGACGGTCTCCAGGGAGTCGTCTTCCTCCAGCAGATAGACTGGGGCGAGGGCGACGCTGCAAAGGTGGGGGGAGCGGGAGCTTTTGAGCAAAAAACGGGCCAGGGGTAAAAAGGGGATCTGTTGCAGGCGAAAGAGCAGCTCCAGCTCGAGAGGAGTGAGGCCTTTGCCGCGGCAGCCTCCCTGGCAGCCGCCGCAGGAGGCGGAGGAGGGGCAGCCGGAGCAGCCATCCTTTTTTTTGTTACAGCAGGTATGGGAACCGGAGCAGTCGTGACACATGGAGAAACCTCGCTTCCAAAAATGTTAGTATGTGCTAACCTGATGCCGGCAGAAAAGGACGGCAGGCCGATGGCTCTTTCATAGGCTTCCGTCCCCTCTATTGTGCGCGCACAATGCTAGTGTAATGCGAGCGTCAGATGCAGAGAAGTATACCCTGATCGTCCGCATAAAAGCTGGTCAGCCCGCGTGTGGGCAGGATCATAACCTGGATTCCCTCATAAGCGGCCTCCAGCATGGCTTTGAGCTTGGAGGCGGCATTCTCATTGAAACAGTGGGTGATAACGACGGGCTTGTGGGCCAGGTCCTTGAGCTTTCCAGCTTTATCCACCAGGTAGGAGAGGATGCGGGACTCGCCGCGGGCTTTGTGCAGAACGGAAATTTTTCCCTCCTCCGTGTTGCGGGCAACGGCGCGGATCCCCAGGTTGGAGGCGAGCATGCCTGCAATTCTGCTCATACGGCCCGTTTTGACCAGATTGTCAAAAGTGGCGAGGGTGAACAGGATGGTGCTGCCTCTGTTGTACTCCTCCGCCCGGCGGACAACCTCCTCAAAGCTCAGCCCGGAGGCGATGAGGTCGTTGACTTTTTTTGCCATGAGGATGAGGGAGCCGGAGGTGGAGCGGGTGTCGATGACGTGGATTTTTTTCTCCGGGTGGCGCTCAAGAACGGCATCCTTGGCCACACGCGCGCTGTTATAGGTGCCGCTCAGAGCGCTGGTCATAGTGATGGCGATGGTGCAGTCCGCGCTCTCAAATTCGGCCTCCCAATCCCCGGGGCTGGGGCAGGCGGAGGTGGAGGCGCCCTTGAAGGCGTGCATGGCCGCCATCATCTCGCGCACATCCAGTTTGCCGTCGTCGACAAACTCGCGACCGTCCACCAGGAGCTTGAGCGGAACCGTGACAAACGAGACGGATTGTGCACAATCCATCCCCATGGGCAAATCACAGGAACTATCTGCGGCGATTTTCCAGAGCATATGTTTATCCCCCTGATATCAGCATGTGATATATGGTTTATGAAACTACGTGTTATAATTTATTGTACAATTATTTTGGGCGGTATGCAACATCCAATATAAATTTCTCCTGACTTTCTCCTGAAAATACGGGGGAGTTTTAACCGTCATTAAAAAAGATGCCCGAGGGCATCCAAAAACAGCTGATTCATCTGGCTCAGTTAGAGACGCGTATCCGTGAAGTGCATGACGCGCATATGGGCGGCTTTGGCGGCAACGACGCCGGGCACAGCGTCCTCAATAACAACGCAATCCTCGGGGCAGACCCCCATCGTTTTGGCTGCCAACAGGAAGGTTTCAGGGTCGGGCTTGCCAACCTTGACCAGATCAGCAGTGATTACGGCGTCCGCCTCCAGGCCGTATTTCTCAATCAGGGGCTGGACCGCGTTCAGGCGGCTGCCCGAGGCGATGGCGCATAGGTGGCCAGTGGCCCGCAGGGTCCGCAACAGGTTTGCGTTGCTCTCAATGACGGGGGTGTTGAGGAGGTTGTCCAGATAGGCCCGCATCATCTCCTTCTGAAGCTCCTCGGGGTTGGCGTCCTTGAGCTGGAACCGGTCGATGAGATATTTCCACTGGGCGATGACAGGCATGCCGGCCGTGGCCATAAACTCATCCTCATTGAGGTCGATGCCGTAGCGCTGCATCAGGACCGAGTGAAAACCGTGATAGTAGTTGCCCATGCTGTCTACCAGCACGCCATCAAAGTCAAAGATATAGGAGAATTTCCGCTCTTGCATGTGAACCTCCGTAAAATATTCTAAGCGCTTAGCGCAAAGTGATTCGGCGTCAGGCCGGTTGGCCAATGCATAGAATACATGGTTCGGGAGTTTTCGTCAATAGAATATTCCAAATGGAATACAAAAGATTCATTTGTAACAGAAAGAGCGGCTTATACCAGAAAAAGAGGGCGCGGCTGATGCCGCACCCTCCGCAGGATTGTGGATTATTTGCCCGGTTCCAGGACGACTTTGAGCGCCTTGCCGCTGGCCGCAAGATCAAACGCAGCCTTGAACTCGGAAAGGGGCATGACATGGGTGACAAGTTTGGCGGTGTTGAGCCGTCCATCCGCAATCAGATCGAGAATGGCCCGCATATGCATGGCAGTGGAGTCCGACGTGCCGTGCAGGAAGAGCTCGCGATAGTGGACAATGTTGCTGTCGATGGCGGTCATGGAGTTGCCTTTGGGCAGACCGACGAAGAAGTTGACCCTGCCGTGCTTGGCGGCCATCTGGACGCCCTGCACCTGAGCGGAACTGGCGGGACTGGCGACGATGACGACGTCGGCGCCCCTGCCGCCCGTCTCCTCCATCACGCGCTGAACAACATCCTCTTGGGAGCCGTTGATGCGCACATCCACCTGGGGAAATTCTTTGGCCATGTCGATCCTCTCCTGGACGATATCCACCAGGATGACCTTACTGGCGCCGCGCAGCTTGGCAATCATGCAATGAGCCACGCCCAGAGGGCCAGCGCCCATGACGCACACCACGTCGCCCAGGCCCACGTTGGACAGTTCCTGGCCGTTGAGGGCGCAGGAGCAGGGCTCGGTGATGGCGGCCTCGATCAGGGAGACGGAATCAGGCAGAGGAATGACGCCGCCGGCCCGGATGATGGCCTCGGGCACAGCGATGTATTCGGCAAAACCACCCGCATACTGATAGGAGAGGGCCTCTTTGTGATTGCACATGTTCTGCATGCCCCGCAGGCAGTATTCGCAGGTTCCGCAGGGGACGAGGGCGGACAGGACAACACGCTGCCCCACGGTGTACTCGGTGACTCCGTCGCTGACCTTGTCGATCACGCCGGAGAGCTCATGGCCCAGGGTAACAGGAAGCGTCATGCCGTGCGACGAGCCGCCGGCGCGAATGTTGCGCAGGTCGCTGCCGCAGATGGAGCAGCCGCTTACTTTGACGAGCAATCCGCCAGCCGGAACCTCCGGGATGGGGAGATCGTCCAGGCGCAGGTCATTTGCGCCGTACAGTCTTAATGCTTGCATGGTTGAATTGCCTCCTTTAGATTGCGGGACGACGGGAAATGCTGGCTACAGGTCGGCCAGGGTATGCATATCGTCCTTCGTCTTGTCGTAAATGTTGCGGTAGACCCTGTAGAGTTTGCGGTAAATCTCCTGGCAGCTGGGATCGGGGATGTTCTCGGCGTCGAACTGGACCCAGTTCTTGATCTCCTTGATGTCCTTGAAGATGCCGACGCCCAGACCGGCCAGGAAGGCGTCCGTCACGGGGGCGCCTGAGACCTTGCTCATGTAATCCTGAGGCGTGCCCATGATGTCGGTGATAATCTGGCGGAAAAGGGGGCTGCTGGCGCCGCCGTCAACGGCGATGATGCGCTCAGGCATGAGGCCCTGCTTCCTCAGCACCTCGGCGTGGTGCTCGAGGGCGAAGCCGATGCCCTCCAGGATGGCGCGGAACATATGGCCGCGGGTGTGATAGAGAGAGAGGCCGAAGAAGGTGCCCCTTGCCTTGGCGTCCCAGATGGGGGAGCGCTCGCCCATGAAGTAGGGCAGCAGAACCAGGCCGTCCGAGCCCTTGGGGACCTGAGCGGCTTCCAGATCAAGCATCTTGAAGGCGCTGATGCCCAGTTTGGCCTGGACGTCCTTCTCAGCCTGGCCGAACTGGTCGCGGAACCACTTGATGACGCCGCCCGAGGTGCCCAGGGCGGCGGGAGCCACATAGGTGCCGGGGATGATATGGCAGGTGTTGATGAAGGCCCTGTCAAAAGTGGGTTCGGGCAGAACGATCTGCCAGCAGTGGGTGGTGCCGTACATGCAGGCGGATTCGCCGGGGGAGGTGACGCCCACGCTCATGGTGGAGGCCGTGGCGTCCACGCCGCCGCCGGCGATGACCGGGGTGCCCACGGCCAGACCGGTCGCCTGGGCCGCCTGGCTGGAGACGGTACCGACCACTTCGTAGGCCGGGCAGCACTTGGGGAATTTGTCCACGTCAAGCCCGCAGGCCTCGATCAGCTCGTGATCCCAATCCATCTTCTTCATGTTGAAGAAGGGGGCGGTCAGGCCGGCGACGCCGTAATCGGTGACGGCCTGGCCCGTCAGTTTCATGATGACAAAGGCGTGGGAGTTGAGCAGTTTCCAGGTTTTGGCATAGTTATCCTTCTCGTTGCGGGCGTACCACATGGCCTTGTAGCCCGCGTAATAGGGGTCGATGATATTGCCGCAGATTTCGAAGGTCTTGT
>JAHZEH010000005.1:17020-26660 GCA_019421925.1 Clostridia bacterium | reverse complement strand
GGGGAGGACGCCGGAAAGCTGGAGGGCCTGCACCCCCCTCTGGTCCTCAAGCCCCTGGATTCCCAGGGCCAGAGGGGCGTTTTCCTGGTTCACAGCCGGGAGGAGTGCCTCGCCCTTCTGGAGGAGACGCTCTCCTTCTCCCGGGAGGATACCGCGCTGGTGGAGGAGTACTACCCCAGCGACGAGATTACGGTGTCGGCCTGGGTGCAGGAGGGGGAGGCCCATGTCCTGGCCGTCACCGACCGGCAGGGCTATGGGGACCCCCGGCATATCGGCGTGTGCGTGGGGCACCGTTTTCCTTCCGTCCACATGGGCCGCTATGGGGAGGTTGAGGAGCTGACCCGCCGGTGCGCCCGCGCCTTCGGGGTGGAAAACGGTCCCTTCTATCTGCAAATGCTGGTGGGGGAGCGGGGCGTGGTGCTCAACGAGCTGGCCTGCCGGATCGGCGGGGCCTTTGAGGACGTGTTCCTCCCCTATCTGACGGGGTTTGACATTCTGGAGGCCCAGCTCCGGTGCGCCATGGGGGGGAAGGCGGACGTCTCCCCTCTCGAGGGATACAGCCCGCCCGGGTGCCCCAGGCAGGCGAGCGTCCAGCTCATGTTCTGCCGGCCGGGCGCCGTTTGCAGTGTCACCCCTCTGAGGGAGCTGTTTGGCCTGCCCTTTGTGCTGGACGCGGGCTATAACTACGGGGTGGGGGACAGGCTGCCCGCCATGGAGAACGCCACCGCCCGTTTTGGCCACTGTGTACTGGTGGACGGCGGGGAGGGCAATCTGGAGGATAAGCTGGAACAATTTTACCGCCTGTTTGCCGTCCGGGACGCGCAGGGAAACAATCTGGTCATTCCCAGGGACCTGGCGGGCCGGGTGAAATTTTTCGCGGAGGGAAGAGCTTGAGGAGAAGGACTGGAGGCACAGGGAAACTGCTCTGTGCCCTTTTGGCGCTGGCCTGCTGCCTGGGCGCCGGCTGCGGAGCTGAGCGCGCGGATATTGTCGTCGCCCAGCAGTACGGCGTGTCCTATGTCCTCTGGAGATCATGAAGGAGCGGGGCATGCTGGAGGAGCGGCTCCCCGGCGTGCGGATTGAGTGGCAGCAGTTCGGCGGCCCGTCCGCCGTGGGGGAGGGTATGCTGGCCGGCCAGATCGACCTGGGCTTTATGGGCATCGGTCCCGCCCTCATGGGGATGGACAGCGGAATGCCCTGGAGGTTCGCCGGGGGCCTGTCCCAAAACGAGGTGGCCCTGGTGGCAGGGGAGGGCGTGAACAGCCTCGCGGACTTTGGGGAACGGGACCGCATCGCCGTCCTCTCCCCCGGTTGTACCCAGCATATCCTCCTGTGCATGGCGGCCCAGCGGGAGCTGGGGGACATGTCCGCCTTTGACAGCCGCATTGTCTCCCTCTCCCACCCGGACGCCATGAACGCCCTGCTCTCGGGCACGGAGGTCACCGCCCACTTCGCCACGCCCCCCTATCTGGACATGGAGCTGGAGGCGGGCCTGCATACGGTGATCACCGGGGAGGAGATTGTGGGCCGCCCCTTCACCTTCATCAGCTGCGTGGCCGCCCAGCCCTTCTACGAGGAAAAAAGGGAGTATTACACCGCTTTCCTGGCCTGCCTGGAGGAGGCGGTGGAGGAGTTGAGGAGGAATCCGCAGGAGTGCGCAAAAATTCTCGCCCCCCTCTACGGCCTCTCCGAGGAGGAGACCTTGCGCCAGATGGAGGCGGCCCGGTACTCCACCCGTCTGACAGGGGTGGAGCCTGTGGCCGAGGCCATGTATGCTCTGGGCTTCCTCCAGGAGAATCTCCCCCTCTCCAGGCGCTGCTATGGGAACGTGGCGCTGGAGGGGGAGGAATGAGGGGATGGTATGGGAGGCTGCGGCGGCATCGGGGCTGGACGCGGCTCTTCTGGGTGGGAGTTCTGCTGTTGGCGTGGGAGATTGGGGTCAAGGCCTCGGGGGTCAGCCCTCTGCTGATCCCCCCGGTGGAGGATGTGGCCGCCGCTCTGTGGGAGAACCTGTTCCATGGCGAGCTGTTCCTTCAGACGGGAGTCTCCCTGGGGCTCATCGCCCTGGGATTAGCCGCCAGCGCCGCCCTCGCCCTGCTGCTCACCCTGCTGTGCGAAATTTCTCCCGTCCTGCGGGATGGGATTGATTCCCTCTGCGCCATCGCCCATCCGCTGCCCGGCGTGGCTCTGCTCCCCCTGGTCATTCTCTGGTTCGGAGCGGGAACGTGGGCGGCGGCCGCCCTGGTGGTTCACTCCTGCCTGTGGCCCCTGCTGCTCAACCTGCGGGCGGGCTTCGGGGCAGTGCCTCCGGTGCTGCGGGACGTGGGACGCAACCTCTCGATGGGGCGGGCGGCCCTGGGCCTGCAGATCCTGCTGCCCGCCTCCCGTTCCTATCTGCTCTCCGGGGCCAAGATCGGCTGGGCGAGAGCCTGGCGGGCTCTCATCAGTGCGGAGATGATCTTTGGGGCCATCGGCGGACCGGGGGGCATGGGCTGGTTCCTCTTTAAACAGCGCTCTTTTATGAACACGGCCGGGCTCTTTGCGGGTGTGGCCGTGGTGGTGGCCGCCGGGATGGCGGTGGACGCCCTGTTCGACCGGCTGGCCGGGCGGGCGGAGCGCCGCGGAATGGGAGACGGGGAGGAGGCGCGGGAGGGGCGTCCCGCCCCGCTGCCGGAGAAGGCGGGCCAGCCGCCTGTTCCCCCACGGAAGGGGCCGCCCTTGCGGGCGAAGGGGGTGAGCCGGGCCTATGAGGGACCGGATGGCCGGCAGCTCGTTTTGGACAGATTGGACCTGACAGTCGCCCCGGGGGAGTTTCTGGCCGTGCTGGGCCCCTCGGGCTGCGGCAAGACCACTCTGCTCCGCCTGCTGGGGGGCTTCGACAAGCCGGACGGCGGTTCCGTCACCCTGGGGGGCGAAGAGGTCTCCCCCTCCCGAAAGGTGCTCATGATTTTTCAGGAGAGCGGCCAGCTTCTCCCCTGGAGGACACTGGAGGACAACCTCCTGTTCGCCCTCAGGAGAGCCCGCCCCGATCTCCCGAAGGAGGGCGCCCGCCGTCTGGCAGGGGAGTGTCTCGCACGGACGGGCCTTTGGGGGAGCGCAAAAAAATATCCCGCCCAGCTCTCGGGCGGGATGAAGCAGCGGGGGGCTCTGGCCAGGGCTCTTGCCCTGCGGCCTGATTTCCTTTTATTGGACGAGCCTTTCTCCAGTCTGGACGCCTGCTCGCGCAGGGAGGCCCAGGACGCGCTGCTCTCCCTGTGGAGGGGGACGGGCATGGGCGTGGTGTTCGTTACCCACGACGAGGGGGAGGCCGCGCGCCTGGCCGAAAGGGTGCTGCGTCTACCAGTTGGGCAGACGCCAGACTGAGACGCCGAATCCCCGGCCGGCGTCCATGAAGTCCCGCAGGCGGACGGCGTAGGTGTCGTCCTCAAACCGCCCGACGAGTTGGCAGTGTTCAGCGAGGAAGGTTTTGAGCTCGGGCAGCCAGCGCAGGTTGCCGTAAAGGCCGTTCCACTTGGGGCGCACGGCGTAGTAGGCGTCCAGCTCCTCATAAAACAGGACGTATTCGATCCCATTCTGTTGCAGGTACTCGGACACCGGGAGCCCCGCCTCTTTCAAATAGGAGAGGTTGCGGTAGTCCCTGAGGCATCCGCAGTCAAAGTAAAATTCACTGTTGAGATTGCCCAGGACCCTGTCGTCCGGCGCCACATATTGGGAGATGTTTTCGAGATATCTCCCGTAGGTATTCTCATGGGTCAGCCAGGGAATCGCGCTGACCGCCCCGCCCAGGGCGCTTGTCCCCAGGGCCAGCGTCAGGGCCGCCGCCGCCCCCCTCCTGCCGCTGGGGCAGAGGGCAGGCAGGGCGAGCAGGCAGACGGGCACAAAGAACACAAAGGCGGGCTGGCTGTACCGGCCGATGAGCACCGTCCCCAGGAGCAGCCCCAGGGCGGCGGCGGGGGCAAGAAGGATCAGCCGGTCTCCCGCCTTCCGGCGGAGCCCCAGCAGCAGGGAGAGGCCCAGCAGGAGGGGAAGGAACAGCAGGTCGGGCCGCAGCTCGGGGATATAGTAGGTGCCCGACACCCTGTGCCAGAGTTTTTCAAAGTAAAGGGGGAGCTCCTTCAGCCTGTCCCCCAGCGTGGCGGAGACCAGGGAGAATTCGCTCTCGCCGTAGGCCAGATAGTGGGCGGGGAACTCCCCGTCCATGAGAAGGCTCAGGCCTATGAACAGGGCGGCGAAGCAGGCGGTCAGGCCAATGTAGAGGCCCAGCTGCCGGAGATTGGCCCGCCTGAGCAGAAAAAACAGCGCGAAGCACCCGCCGCACAGGGCGGCCACCAGGAAGCTGTTGGGGTGGAGCCCGATGGAGAGACCGGTGAGCAGGGCCAGGCGGCGGGCCGTCCGGGTCCGCAAAGCCCCCTCCTCCCTCAGGAACAGCAGCAGGCAGCCCAGCATGACGCAGCAGAGCAAAATCTCCTGCCGGGCAAAGCGGGACGCCATCTGGAACTGTCCGTCACAGGCCAGCACGGCTGTACTGGCCAGGGAGACGGCGGGCCGTCCTCCCGACAGACGGCGGGCGCAGGCGTAGAACAGGGCGAGGGCGGCGCAGCCTGCCAACAGCGAGAGCAGCCGGACGGAGAAAACGGACTAACCAAAACAGGCGAGAATGGGCGTCTGGAGCAGATGGAAAAGGATTTTGATGCCGTGGGGCCAGCGGGGCTTGAGGTCGAAGAAGGGTTCGGTCACCGCAGGGGAGCCCTCCTCCATCATGGCGCGGGTAAGGCCCGCCAGCCAGCTCTCATCCGAATGGACGAATGGATAGCGGGTGAGGGTCAGGATTCCAAAGAGAAAAAAGAGGGCGAGGAGCGCCAAAAGCGCCAGCCTTTCCCTTTTTGAATAGCACCGGTTCATCGGTGTGCACCCCCTATCTATACCGGAGGAGGATTGAAATGAAGAAAAAACGCATTGTGTGCCTGGTTCTGTGCGCCTGCCTGCTGATGGGCTGCGGAGGCGCGCCCGCAGCCACGCCGGAGGCCGCCGTTTCGCCCGCGCCGGCTGTGACGCCCGGGATGGACGCCTCCCCCGCTTCGCCGGCCGGACTGGCCGGACAGTATGCGGGGCGGGTGTTTGTCACGGCCCAGGAGTTCGCCGCCCTCCTGGGACAGGAGGGGGTTGTGGCGGTGGATATGCAGAGCGCAGCGAACTACGCCCAGGGCCACGCCCCCGGCGCGGTCAACCTGCAAAAGAACGACATCGTGGTCAACGCCCCGGTGGCCGATATGCTCACCTCCTCTGGACAGCTCGAGGCGGCGCTGGGTGAGCGGGGGATCGGCAACGATACTCTGGTTCTTGTTTATGACTCCAACGGCTTTTTTGCCGGGCGGCTGTTCTGGTCCCTGACGGTGTTCGACAGCGCCCAGAATGTCAAGATTGTCGAGGGGGGGCTTCCGGCCATCGTGGAGGCGGGCGTGGAGATGACCACGGAGGTCCCGGCCCCGGAGGCCAGGGAGTTCAAAACTGGGGAGAAGCAGGGCCGGTATCTGGCCCGCCGGGACGACGTGCTGGAGATGTGCAACGAGCCGGACGGGAACCATATACTGCTGGATGTGCGCACCGACGAGCAGGTCAAGGACGGCGTCATCCCCGGCTCGGTGCATGTAAATTTCGACGGGGACTTTTCGGAAGTCCTCTCCCCTGAAAACCAGGTGACCATCTACAGCCTGACCTCCCTGGAGGCGGGGATGATGTTCGCCCGGCTGTACGACGCGGGCTATGAAAACATCCGGGTGTACGACGGGGGGTGGCTGGAGTGGTATCCCAACATTTTTAACCCGGTGGACAACCCGTCGGACAAGGTGCTGGCCAACCGTAAGGACCTCTCCTAGCGGAGAAGGAGGTATAAGAGATGAAAAAACACATATATTTGCTGTTCGTCCTGGCGGCGGCGCTGGCGGCGGGATGCGCAATCCCGGCCCGGAATCCGGCGGACGCCACGGCCGCGCCGGAACAGACCCGGGCCGCTCCGGCGGCGGAGCCCGAGGAGGCGGTGGGCAAGGGATACCAGGGGGCCTATGACTACCTGGCCAACCTCCCGGAGGACAAACATGGCATCACCGCGGAGGAGCTGCTCCAGAAGCTCCAAGCCGGGGACACGGACGGCCTCTATATCGTCGACACCCGCACCCCCGAGCTGTATGAGGCTGGGCATATCAAGGGCGCGGTCAATATCAGCTACGACGACCAGCTCCCCCTGTATCTGGACAGGATGCCGGATGACAAGTGCATCGTGACCATCTGCATCGGCGGGGGAAACGACAGCATGGCCACGGCCATGCTTACCATTGCGGGCAAGAATTCCCGCTATCTGGTGGGGGGCATGGTGGGCCAGGGGGGCTTTGAGAAACTGCCGGGCAGCGGGGAGTTTCTGACCACCGAAGAGGCTCTCCCACTGGAGGAGGAGCACCCCATCGACCCGGAGATCAAGGAGGCCCTGCTCCACGTGCTGGTGGACGAGATGCAGTCTGTCCAGGGCGTGATGAGCGGATTCTATATGGTCAATGCCCAGCTCGTGGAGCTGCTGGGCAACGAGGACTATGTCCTCATCGACCTGCGCGCTGCCGAGCAGTATGAGGCGGGGCATATCGAAGGCTCGGTCAACGCTCCCTTTGAGAGCGGCCTGCAGGAGACCATCCTCTCCTATTCCAGGGACAAAACGCTGGTCTTTATCAGCGACTCCGGCCAGTACTCCGCCCACTGCGTGCCTCTGGCCCGGCTTATGGGCTACGAGGCGTTCACCCTCTTCTTCGGGGTGGGCAGCGAGGACCCCTCCACCAGTGAACCGGGGAGCTGGGTGCAGGAGGGGTATCCCCTGGTGAAATAGCAGTCTCCCAGCAAAAGGGCGGCGCTTCCCGTGAGGCGGGAGCCGTCCTTTTTGCTATTTTGGAGCGTGGCAGGTCTGGTGAGCCTCGTCCAGCCAGGAGAGGAGGAGGCTGTCCAGATCCCCGGCATTTTCCACAAGGGTGTGGATTGTCCAGCGGGTCCTGGTGGGGTGGGCGCTCGCTGCGACGCGGGGATGTTCCAGGGGACGGCGCAGCCCGAAGGACAGATAGAAGCAGTGATCCGGGCCCCCTTTGATCCGCCGTCGCGGGGGCCAGATCCAGCAGAAGCCGCCGCCCGGGCCGATCTTGATCTGAGTCTTTTGCACGGTGACGGGCGGATTGGCATAGCGCTCCTCCAACAGGGCGAGGGTGTGCAGCGCCAGGGGGAAGATTTCCCTGTCCTGGCTGAAGAGGAGGGCGGCGTCCAGTTGCTGCTGGGGCGTCATGGGGAAGGCCTCCTTTCACGGGGCAAAGGCCCTTTTTGTGTACTGGGATTCCGGCAGAGGAGCCGGGCCTTATTCCTTGAAATGCGTATTTGCACAGGAAGGGATAGGGGCGCTGGGCGGCCGGGGCCTCTCAGAGCCGCGCGGCGAAGTCCCTCACACCCTCCGCCACCCGGCGGATATCCTCCTCGCCCATGTCCGGCCAGAGGGGCAGGCGCAGCAGGCGGGCGGCCAGATTGGTGGTTTGGGGCAGGGGATCGCGTCCCCCGTCCGTGAACTGCCGGCCGAAGGGAGAGGCGTGGAGGGGTTCAAAGTGGCTGGCCGCCCCGACGCCCCTCTCCCGCAGGAAGGCCAGGCAGCGGTCTCGCTTCTCCTCTGTGGGCAAAAGGATATAGTAGATGTGGGCGTTGTGGACGGCATAGGGCGGGATGATGGGGCGGCGCAGGCGCTCTCCCGCTTCCAGCGCCCGGAAGCTCTCGTGATAGAACTGCCAAATCCTCATGCGCCGGGACTGGATTTCAGTCAGGCGGGAGAGCTGGGCGCAAAGCAGGGCGGTCAGGGGCTTGGCCGGGACATAGGAGGAACCTGCGTCCTGCCACGTGTATCTGTCCCGCTCCCCCCGCAGGAAGGCGGCGCGGTCGGTGCCCTTTTCCCGCAAAACCTCCGCCCGGCGGCGCAGGGCGGGATCCCTGACGCACAGGCCGCCCCCCTCCCCCATGACGATATTCTTGGTCTCATGGAAGGAGAAGCAGCCTGCGTCTGAGAGGGTTCCGGCGCTCTGCCCCCGGTAGAAGCTGCCGACAGCCTGGGCCGCGTCCTCCACAACGGCGAGGGAGCGATCCCGGGCCAGGGCGGCTATCCCATCCATGTCGCAGGGTACGCCCCCGTAGTGGACGGGCGCGATGGCCCGGGTGCGGGGGGTGAGGCGTTTGGCCGCGTCGGCGGGGTCTAGGTTCAGAGTGTCCGCCTGAATTTCGCAGAAAACGGGCCGCGCCCCCCGAAGAACAAAGGCGTTGGCTGTGGAGGGAAAGGTAAAGGAGGGAAGGAGCACCTCGTCCCCCGGCCCGAGACCGAGTAGCAGGGCGGCCAGCTCCAGGGCATGGGTGCAGGAGGTGGTCAGCAGAAGGCCGGGCAGGCCGAAGGTGCTGCGGAAGAAGGCGCGCACCCAACCCTCGTGCAGATGGGGGGAAACCTCCCCGAGAGACGCCCTCGCCAGGGCGGCCAGCTCCAGGGCAGTGACAGAGGGCTTGTTCAATGGGATAAAGGACAGCATAGGGCCTCCAAGCAAGAATACATGTTTTGGGAATATTTGTTTGTTTTCTCCGGCCAATTCTGTATAATGATAGAAAAAAGAGGAAGAGGGGAATTCCGGTGGCTATGTGGAACCTGTGGCACGGCTGCCATAAGCTGAGCGAGGGCTGCCGCAACTGTTATGTTTACCGGACTGATGCACGCCACGGGAGGGACAGCACGGTCGTGGCGAAAACCGGAGATTTTGACCTGCCCCTGCGCAAGAAGCGGGACGGTTCCTACAAGCTCCCCGCCGGGGAGACGGTGTATACCTGCTTTACCTCCGACTTCTTTGTGGAGGATGCGGACGGGTGGCGGCCCCAGGCCTGGGAGATGATGCGCCGGAGGGGAGACCTCAACTTCATAATGATAACCAAGCGCATTGACCGCTTCTATGAGTGCCTGCCCCGGGATTGGGGGGAGGGCTATGAGAACGTCATGATCTGCTGCACTGCCGAGAACCAGGACCGGGCCAATTACCGGCTGCCCATCTATGAAAACGCCCCCATCCGGCACAAGGCCATCATCTGCGAACCGCTGCTGGGCCCCGTCAACCTGCGGCCCTTTCTGGGTCCCTGGATCGAGAGGGTGGTGGCAGGGGGCGAGTCCGGACCGCAGGCCCGCATCTGCCAGTACGACTGGATATTGAGCCTGCGGGCCCAGTGCATAGAGCGGGGAGTGGATTTCTATTTTAAACAGACGGGATACCGTTTTGTCAGGGACGGCGCGCTGTACCATGTGGCCCGCCGGCACCAGCACAGCCAGGCCCTGAAGGCGGGCGTCAACGTGGGACGGGATTACCGGGAATTCTAGGGGGAGCCGGACATGGCCCTGCGGCAGATGGAAAACCTGGGGATGGTCCCCCCAAGGACTGCTGAGGGGGCCGCAATTCCGCAGTCGGAATCTGAAAGATCATGTTTGCCGCAGATTCCGTATGCCGGAGCGCCGGCGGCACTGACAAAAGCCGGGGGGCTTGGCCGCCCGGAGCGGACAGGGGGGTCAGGTCCTGGCAGCGCCGGGCCCGGCCCTCCTTTCCTT
>JAHZEH010000005.1:2056-17010 GCA_019421925.1 Clostridia bacterium | reverse complement strand
GAGATGGAGCCGCCGCACAGCTCGACAATGCGCTTGGCCAGCGTCAGGCCCAGGCAGTTGCCCTGAGCGGCATGGGCCTCGTCCCCCTGGTAGAACTTTTCGAAGATCCGCTTGAGAGTCTCCCCATCCATGCCCGCCCCGTCGTCCGCCACGACCACCTGTACGGCGGCCTCCCGGCGGTAACAGCGAAGCAGGAGAGTCCCCCCCTCGTGGGAAAATTTGACGGCGTTGCTCATGAGGTTGGTCCAGACCTGGGCGAGCAGCTCCTCATCCCCCTCATAGGTGACGCTGTCCAGGGACACGTCCAGATGGAGGCCCTTGCGCTGCCAGTCGTTCTGGAAGGAGAGGAGACAGCGGCGGAGCTGTTCGTCCAGGGCAAAGGGGACCCGCCTGGGGGTGACGGCCTGGTTCTCCAGCTTGGAGAGGCGCAGGATGTTGGCGGTGAGGCGGGAGAGCCTGCCCGCCTCCTCTGCGATCACTCCGGCATAGCCCGCCTGGGGGTCGGGCAGCCCGCTGCCCAGAAGCAGCTCGGCGTAACCCTGAATGCTGGAGAGGGGGGTCTTGAACTCGTGGGAGACATTGCTGACGAAGTCGTTCCGCAGCATCTCGATGCGGGAGAGGTCCTGGGCCATCTGGTTGAAGTTCTGATTGAGCAGGCTGATCTCGTCGCTGCCAAAGACGGGCAGGGCCACGTTAAAGTTGCCCCGGGAGACCTCCTGAAGAGCGGAACGCAGGGCGCGGACGGGCCGCAGGGCCCGGCGGCTGGACAGGCCCATGAAGGCCATGCCCAGGAAGATGCACAGAAACAGCGTGCTGATGATGCGCCAGAGTGTGGCGTGATAGAGGTTGCCTCCGGCGCTTGTGGCGATGGTGAAAGCCCGGCCCCCTGCCCGCAGCAGGGTCACGCCGATGGTATAGGGACCGCCGGGCACGTACAGGCGGCCCCGGCTCCCCAGCTCTCCAGCCTGCTCCAGGGTGAGGGCGAAGCCCGAGAAATCCGGGACCTGCTCCACGACGAAGGAGTTCGTCACGCAGATGTCGAGGATCTCCTGCAGAGAGAGGTTGGACTCCTCCAACAGGGTGGCCATGCTGGAGGCCACATGGGCCTGGCCATCCCGAAGGTCCTGTTCCAGGCGGGGCCAGAGGAGCACGTTGCAGGCGGCTACGGCAAAGACGGCGGCGAGCAGCATGGCCAGACTGGCCCAGATCAGGGCCCGGGCCTGCATATTCCGCACCAGCCGTTTCCGCTGCCGCCTCATGCGGGCACCTCAGCTTTGTAGCCCAGCCCCCGGATGGTGACCAGCCTGAAATCCGGCCAGTCCTTGAATTTGTCCCGGAGGCGTTTGATGTGCACGTCTACGGTCCGTTCATCTGCGTCCGAGTCCATGCCCCAGATTTCGTCCATAAGCTGGAGCCGCGTAAAGATCATGCCCGGGTTGCTCACCAGCTTATAGAGCAGATAAAATTCCTTTTTGGGCAGCGTGAGCTTTTCGTCCCCCCGGGCCACGGTGAGGGCGTTATAATCCAGCGTGGCGCCGCCAACTGCCAGGAGATGCTCGGAGACGGCGTGGGCCCGGCGCAGGAGCGCCCCCACCCTCAGCACCATCTCTCCCAGGTCGATGGGCTTGACCATATAGTCGTCCGCCCCGGCGGTGAAACCGCGCTCCTTGTCGGCAAAGGCCTCCTTGGCGGTGACGATGAGGATGGGCTGGAAAAAGCCCGACTCGCGCAGGGCATGGGTGAGGGCGTAGCCGTCCATCTCGGGCATCATCAGATCGGTGATGATCAAATCCACATGCTGGTGGTCCATGAGGGAGAGGGCGCGCTCCCCATTCTCGGCGGGCAGGGCGGTGTAGCCGTTCTGCCCGAGCACGGTGCAGATGAGCGTGCGCAGATGGTTGTCGTCCTCGACCACAAGGATACGAAACATGGCCTGATCCCTCCTGAAATTCATCTTGGGTTCACATTATCTTACTATTATAAACGAAAATGCGGGGTTTGTCGTCCCGGCGGCGAACCAGTGAATGGGGAAAGGATGAAGAAATCCGAATGAAATTGATTTTCAAGTATCTCAAGCCCTTCGCGTTGGTGGTTGTGCTCTGCGTGGCGCTGCTCTTTGGGCAGGCCATGTGCGATCTGAGCCTCCCCAACCTGATGAGCGACATCGTCACAGTGGGCATCCAGCAGGGGGGCATTGACGAGTCCCTGCCGGACGCCATCTCCCAGAAGGGCATGCAATTGATCTCCTTTTTCATGGGGGAGGGGGACCGCGCGGCATTCCAGGGGGCATATGCCCTGGTGGAGCCGGGCAGCGACAGCGCCTCCGCCTATGAGAAGGAGTATCCCCTGCTCGGGAGCGAGGCCCTGTATGTGCGCACCGCCCAGGACAAGGACGCCCTGGCAAACGCGGGCGAGATCTACGGCCGCTCGGCATACTCCCTTATGAGCTATCTCAAGAGCATGGCGGAGCAGAGCGGGCAGGATATGGCGCTTGATGAGGAGAGCGGCGTTGCGGATGTGGACATGGGCCAGCTCTACGCCCTGATCCCCCTGTTCCAGTCCCTGCCGGCGGAGACGTTCGCCCCCTTCATTGAGTCCTCCGCCCAGCTGGACTCCATGATCTACCAGCAGGTGGGCGTGACGTTCACCAAGCTGTTCTATGGCGAGCTGGGCATGGACCTCGCCGCGGTTCAGCGGGCCAGCATCTGGTCCACCGGCCTTAAGATGCTGGGCGTGGCCTTGGCGGGCGTCATCGCTGCCATCGGCGTGGGCTATATCTCCTCCAAGGTGGCCGCGAGGGTGTCCCAGCGGATGCGCCGGGATATCTTTGCCAAGGTGGAGAGTTTTGGGAGCGCGGAGTTCAACGGTTTCTCCACCGCCTCCCTCATCACCAGGACCACCAACGACGTCCAGCAGATGCAGATGCTCATCACGATGGGCCTGCGTATCATGTGCTACGCCCCCATCATGGGCATCGGCGGCGTCATCTTCGCCGTGGGCAAGAGCGTGTCCATGAGCTGGATCATTGCCCTGGGCGTCATTATCCTGCTGGGGCTGATCCTGGTGATCTTCGCCCTGGCCATGCCCAAATTCAAATCCCTGCAAAAGCTGATCGACAAGCTCAACCTGGTCAGCCGCGAGAGCCTCTCAGGCATGCTGGTCGTGCGGGCCTTTGGCAACGAACAGCACGAGGAGGAGCGCTTTGAGCAGGCCAACCGCAATCTCAACACCACCCAGCGCTATGTCCAGCGGGTCATGTCCTTCATGATGCCCGCCATGATGTTCATGATGAACGGCATTACGCTGCTCATCGTGTGGGTGGGCGGCCATGCGATTGCGGATTCCACCATGCAGATCGGCGATATGATGGCTTTTATGCAGTACGCCATGCAGATCATCATGTCCTTCCTGTTTATCTCCATGATGTTCATCATGGTGCCCAGGGCCATGGTCTCGGCCAACCGCATCGCCGAGGTGCTGAACACCGAGCTGGTGGTCAAGGACCCGGAGAACCCCAGATGCCTGGGCAAGGTGTCCGGCGTGGTCGAGTTCAGGGACGTCTCTTTCCGCTACAGCAACGCCGAGCGCAACGTGCTCGACCATATCTCCTTTACCGCCCTGCCCGGCCAGACTACGGCCTTCATCGGTTCGACGGGCAGCGGCAAATCCACGCTGATCAACCTGCTGCCCCGCTTCTTCGACGTAACGGAGGGGGCAATCACCATCGACGGGGTGGATATCCGGGATGTCTCCCAGCATGAACTGCGGGAGAATATCGGCTATGTGCCTCAAAAGGGCGTGCTCTTCTCCGGCGACATCGCCTCCAATATCCGCTATGGCAAGGAGGATGCCGGCGTGGACGAGGTGAACGCCGCCATCAAAACGGCCCAGGCCAAGGAGTTCGTGGACGGGACCGAGCACGGGCTGGAGACCCCTATCGCCCAGGGGGGCGGGAACGTATCCGGCGGGCAGAAACAGCGCCTCGCCATCGCCCGGGCCCTGGTCAAAAAGGCTCCTATCTATATCTTTGACGACAGTTTCTCCGCGCTGGACTTCAAGACGGACGCGGCGCTGCGCAAGGCCCTGCGGGAGGACACCAGGGACGCTACGGTCCTGTTGGTGGCCCAGCGTGTGTCCACCATCATGAACGCAGAGCAGATCATTGTGCTCGACGGCGGCAGGGCAGTGGGGATCGGCACCCACCAGGAACTGCTGAAGACCTGCCCCGAATACCGGGAGATTGCGGAGAGCCAGCTCCAGAAGGAGGAACTTGAATGAGCGAACACAACCA
Source organism: Clostridia bacterium (assembly GCA_019421925.1). GTDB lineage: Bacteria > Bacillota > Clostridia > Christensenellales > CALWSW01 > JAHZEH01. The sequence continues at coordinate 12,719 of JAHZEH010000005.1, read as the reverse complement.
ACCCAAGAGAGGCCCCATGGGCGGCCACGGCCCCATGGGCGGCGGCCCGGGAGCCATGATGGGAGGGGCCAGGGCCAAGGATTTCAAGGGCGGCGGCAAGAAGCTGCTTCAATACCTCTCCCCCTTCAAGTGGAAGCTGGTGATGGTGATCTTCTTTGCCGCCCTCTCCACCGTGTTCACCATCGTGGGGCCGAAAATCCTGGCCCTCGCCACGGATGAGCTGACGAGCGGACTGGTGGCCATCATCACCGGCGCAGATGGGGGCATCAACTTCCTCTATATCGGGCAGATCATCCTCTTTCTGCTGGGCATCTACCTGCTCAGCGCCCTGTTTTCCTATATTCAGGGCTTCACCCTGGCGGGCGTGTCCGCCAAGGTGTCCTATAACCTGCGAAACGCCCTGATGCACAAGATCAACCGCCTGCCCCTGTCCTATTTCCACAGGACCAGCCAGGGCGACGTGCTCTCGCGCATCACCAACGATGTCGACACCCTCAGCCAGGGCCTTAACCAGAGCATCACCCAGCTCATTACCTCGGTGTGCAGCGTGCTGGGCGTGCTCGTCATGATGCTGACCATCAGCTGGCAGATGACGCTGGTGGCCCTGTGCATCATCCCCGTGTCCCTGCTCTTTGTGGGGGGCATTGTCAAGGCCTCCCAGAAGCACTTCAAGGGCCAGCAGAAATACCTGGGCGCGGTCAACGGCCAGGTGGAGGAGATGTATGGCGGCCATCTCGTGACCAAGGCTTTCAACGGGGAGCAGCGGGCGGTCGAGGCCTTTGACAAGGACAATGAGAAGCTCTACAACGCGGGCTGGAAGGCCCAGTTCCTCTCCGGCCTGATGCAGCCCCTGATGGGCTTTGTGGGTAACCTGGGTTATGTGGTCATCTGCATCGTGGGCGCCTCTATGGCGGCCGGCGGCACGATGACCATCGGCGGCATCCAGGCGTTCATCCAGTATGTCCGCAGCTTCACTCAGCCCATCACCCAGCTGGCCAACATTTCCAACCAGCTTCAGCAGACGGTGGCGGCCTCGGAGCGCGTCTTCGAGTTCCTGGACGAGGAGGAGGAGACGGTCTACGAGCCCGTGACCACCATCAAGGAGGCCAACGTCGAGGGCAACATCCGTTTCGACCATGTGCGCTTTGGCTACGACGACTCGGAGGATGTGGTCATCAAGGATTTCTCCGCCGATGTCAAGGCGGGTCAGAAGGTGGCCATCGTCGGCCCCACAGGCGCGGGCAAGACCACGATGGTCAAGCTGCTCATGCGCTTCTATGACCTCAAGAGCGGCGCCATCTATTTGGACGGCCACAACCTGACCGATTGCAGCCGCCAGGACCTGCGCTCTGAGTTCGGCATGGTGCTCCAGGACACCTGGCTCTACAATGGCACCATCATGGACAACATCCGCTACGGCCGCATGGACGCAACAGACGAGGAGGTCATCGCCGCGGCCAAGGCCGCCCAGGTCGATCACTTCGTCCGCACCCTGGAGGGGGGCTACAGCATGGTGCTCAACGAGGAGGCGAGCAATGTCTCCCAGGGCCAGAAACAGCTGCTCACCATTGCCAGGGCCATCCTGTCCGACAGCAAGGTTATGATCCTGGACGAGGCCACCAGCTCTGTCGACACCCGTACGGAGATCCTTATCCAGAAAGCCATGGATAACCTCATGCGGGGCAGGACCAGCTTCATCATCGCCCACCGCCTTTCCACCATCCGCAATGCCGACCTCATCCTGTGCATGCGGGACGGCGACATTGTCGAACAGGGTACCCATGACGAGCTCATGGCGAAGGGCGGCTTCTATGCCGCGCTCTACAACAGCCAGTTTGAAAAAGTTGCGTAGGGAGGGGTTGGACCATGAAGAAGTACAACATTATTGCAATTGAGAGGGAATATGCCAGCGGCGGGCGGGAGATCGGCGAGCGGGTGGCCAAGGCGCTGGGATTCCCTTCCTATGGAAGGGAAATTCTGGAGATGGCAGCCAAGCGCTCGGGCCGCAGCGCCAGCTATTTTGAGCACCTGGAGGAGACGGCCACGGGCAGCCTGCTCTATTCCATGTACGCCATGGGGCGGGCGGCGCGCTTCCAGGAGAGCGGCGTCCCTACCGCCGACACCCTGGCCGTACTGGAGAGCCAGATCATTGAGGAACTGGCGCGGGTGGGCAACTGCATCATCATCGGCCGCTGCGCCTCCTGGGTATTGCGGGAGCGGGAGGATGTTCTCACCGTCTTTGTCCACGCACCCTGGGAGGCGCGGGTGGAGCGGGCGGTCAGCCGCTACGGCGTGCCGGCAGCGGAGGCCGAATCTGTGCTTAAAAAGTTTGACAAGCGCCGGGCCGGATACTACCGGGCCAATGCAGGCCGGGCCTGGGATGACAAGGCGGGCTACCATCTCATGCTCGACAGCGGAAAGCTGGGGGTGGACGCCTGCGTTAAGATCATCCTGGACGCGGCGGGCCGGAGCTGACACGGGAAGGTAAGAAAAGGGCCGTCAGTTTGACGGCCCTTTTTCCATTTGGGCGGGAATACCGGCCTCCCAAATCCCTGATTGGGATACAGACGGGGTGAAAGGAATGCGATGAAATATCACCCGAATTCAGCATGGAGGAGGAGAGGAACATGAGAAAGCGCCGGAGGGTTTTCCAAATTGTTCTCTTCCTGCTGCTGTGCGCTGTGCTTGCAGCCTGCGGCGGCGCACAATGGGGGGGGGGGACGGCTATATCACAGGGGAGAGCGCGGCAAAACTGGCGGTGAAGGAGTAACTGAAAAACAGCGCTGTTTGCAGTACGCTTCAACACGGAGGCGCGCAGATCACCGTCCACCCGCAGGACGGAGGCGGGAGCTATGAGGACGCCTCAGAGGACGCCACCGTCCTGGTCCCGGGCGGCGGCAAGAAGGCGCGGGTCACTGACGGGCCGGATGGAATGCCCTGAATCCGCTGGGGAGGGGGGGCGCCCGGGCGCAGAGATTTGAAAAAGGCAAAGGGGCCCCGCGAAGGGGCCCCTTTTGATAGGGAGCAGGGGTTAATTCAAGGCGTCGCCCGCGGCGGTCTGTCCTGCGATCCGTCCAAAGGTAAAGCAGATGCACAGGGAGGTGCCGCTGCCCGGATACTCCTGCCAGAGCAGGTCGCCGTTGGCAACCTCGCCCGCCGCATAGAGGCCGGGGATGACGGAGCCGTCCTCCGCCAGGACGCGGCCGTCCAGATCGGTGACGGGACCGCCAAAGGTTCCGGAGGAGGTGGAGTTGAAGGGGATGGCATAGAGGGCGGAGGGATCCACGGACTTCAGATAATCTGCGCTCTTGCCGAAATCCTTGTCCTCGCCCGCGGCGCACAGCTCATTGTAGCGGCTGACTGTGGAGGCCAGCGCGGCGGGATCCATGCCCAACTGCCCGGCCAGGGCCTCGGGGGATTCGGCGGTAAAGAGCTTGCCCGCCTCGGCCAGCGCGGCGTAGATCCCCCTGGTATCGGTGGACGCGGCAGTGAGGAAATACATGCCGGTCTGGCCCAGATCCATCAGCGTCTTGGTGCGGACGAACCAGAAGGAGGACTCATCCATGAACCGGGAGCCGTCGGGCAGGACAAAGAGCCCGCCGGACTCGCCCGAGCCGGTGACCATATCCAAATACAGGGTGACTGCGCCGCCGCCCGCCACGATCTGGGCGCCGGCCTCCTGGGCCATCCGCAGGCCGTCGCCCACATTGCCCGCCGGAACCTGGGAGACCATGCCGATACACAGGGGAGTGTACTCCTGGACGTACCCGGCGTTTTTGTCGTACCCGCCGGTGGCCAGCAGGGCGGACTTGGCATGGACAGTCACGGGAGTCCCGTCCCGATACTGGGCGTTAAGGCCGGCTACAACGCCGTCCTCCAGGATCAAAGAGAGGGCGGGGGCGTCGAACAGGAAGGTCACGCCCTCCGCCAGACAGGCCCGATAGAGCACGTCCGTCAGCTCGCCGCCGGCGCCGCTGCCAATGCCCACATGCTCCTTGGCGGAGTGGCCGCGGTCGGGTTTGAGGGAGGGGTGCAGGGCCTGCAGCTCCGGCGCGAAGGTGGCGCCCAGGGACTCCAGCCAGTCGATCGTGGAGCTGCTGTTGCGGGCGATGAGGGAGAGCTTCTCCTCATTGACATGCCCCTCGCCCCGGGCGATGAGGAATTGGGCAAAGGCCTCCGCACTGTCCTCGACGCCCAGAGAGGCCTGGAGCTTGGTGCCCGCGGCCAGGATGGCGCCGCCGGAGCGGGCGGTGCTGCCGCCGGGGATGGACTGTTTTTCTACGACAACCACCTGGGCTCCCGCTTTGGCGGCCTCATAGGCCGCGGAGAGGCCGGCAGCCCCTGCGCCCGCGACAACCACGTCGCAGGTGTACTCGGCCTGGGGAGCGGGCTGTGCTGCCCCCGCCGCAGTTTTGAGGGCCTCCACGTCCGCCCCCGCCTGGGTGAGGCAGTCGGCCGCGGCGGCCAGGATGGCGGCGCTGGTGACGGTCGCGCCGGTCATGGTGTCCACGGCCAGAGTCTGGCCCGCCACGATGGCCTGGGGAATCTGGGCCACAGCATAGTCGCCGATGCCCTGGGTCTCCGCGTGCGCGGTGACCTCCACGCTGGCGATGGCGTCCGAGGTGACGGAGAGGGCGACGGTGAGGTCGCCGTTGTGCCCGGCGGCCGTGGCCGTGTAGTCGCCGGGGGTATAGGCGGCCGTGGCCGCCGTCGGGGCGTCGGGGCTCTCTGCCAGCGTCTCCGCGGGCGCAGGGGAACCGCTCGGGGTGGAAGCGGCAGGCGCGCAGGCAGATACGAAGAACAGGAGCGCCAGGATCAATGCTGAGAACTTCTTCATGTCTTTTCCTCCTTGTGTTTGGGGTTGCCCAGAGAGGGGAGCCCTCCGTCCCGGCCACCGGGCCGGGGGACATCCCGCCGCCTGGGTTAAAAGGAGTATAAGCTGTAAAGCGGCTCAGCAGTCAAGTGGTGGCGCCAGGAAAAAGAAGATCTTGGCGGAGGCCTGCTCCCGATCCTGCTCCAGGAAATGCACGGCGGGGAAGGCCATCGCCTCGCCGGTCAGAACCAGCCCCTGGGCGGCGCAGTGGGCGCGGACAAATGCCAGATCGTCATAGGAGAAGGGGGGCGCTTCATTGCGCAGCTCAATCCGCGAGGCCAGGGCGCTGCATTCTGGAAAATGGGCTGTCCCGGCGGGAAGTTCCGGCGGAGCAAGATCCCGCCACCACTCCTGGAAGGAGACGCCAAGCTCCACCCGGAATTGTTCGGGGCAGGTGCCCCCCCCGGGCGGGACATGAAAACAGTAGTTGATGTAGGGGGCGTCCTTCACCAGCAGAGCCAGGGTGTCCCAGTCCGCAACATGATCCAGCGGGAGATAATAGTATCCCCCGTAATGGAAGGGAGAGAGGACGAGGAATTCCGAGGGCAGGGGGCGGTACTTGCCCTGATGGGAACCCACCAGGTATTTAACGTTTTCCAGCCTGCGGATCTCCCGGTCGATCTCCTGCTCACGCAGAGCCAGGCGGCGCTGCCAGTCCTCTTCGCCGGCATCGCGCAGCAGGGTTGTGGTCTCCTCCAGGGAAAAGCCCATACTCCGGAGCTGGCGGGCTTTACATAGGGCGATGAAGTCCAGGGAGTCATAGGAGAGATAGTTGTTTTCATCTCTTTTGGCATGGAGGACGCCGACCGAGTTGTAGTAATGGATGACGGAGCGGTCGATGCCTAAAAGTTTTGCCAGCTTTCCGGTACGCCACATGGAAATGACCTCCTCATTCCGGGGTTTGGGGTTCTCAAATCGGAGCCAGAGCACTGTGCGTGAAAATTATGTCATTTGCGGATACAAGTCTGGGGGCGCCTGAGCGCCCCCAGCATCTGCAAAAGAGGACTGTAAAGACTGCGGAAGGGGGAACCCCCTCCAGCCGGGATATTTTGAGAGGCTAGAACTCCCACGGGTCCCTCCACTCCACAGGCCGCCCGGCGGCGAGGGAGGCCCGCACGTCCAGCACCCGCTGATTCTTGCTCCCCCGGAAAAGGAGCGTGAGGGAACGCTGCCCGAGCAGGAAGGGCCCGTCTACCAGTACGTCGCACTCCTCCAGAAGAGCCCTGGCCTCGGGCCGGGGGAGGAGCTCCTCCAGCGTCCAGCCCGAGTAGGCCCAGACGTCCTTGCCCAGGGCGTGGGCGCCTCTGGCCAGCTCCAGCATGGCCTCGCACTGGGCGAAAGGCTCCCCGCCGGAGAGGGTGAGGCCGCTCAGCAGGGGATTGCCCGCCAGCCTGGAGAGAAGCTCCTGCGTGTCCCCCTCCATGCCGCCGTCCGGGTCATGGGATTGAGGGTTGTGGCAGCCGGGGCAGTGGTGGGGGCAGCCCTGGACAAATACTGTCAGCCGCAGCCCCGGCCCATCCACAATGGAGTCCTCCGCCACTCCGGCCAAACGGAACCTCATGCCCGGCCCTCCTGGGAGGGGAGGCCGGAGAGTCCGTGCTTGACCCGGTCGTGCTCCTCGGCGCGCTTGCCGTTGTTGAAGCGGTCCAGGGTTCCCACCAGGTAGCCGGTGATGCGGCGGATGCGCTGGAAGCCGGGATTTCCGTCCCCTTCCTGGCGGCCGCACTGGGGGCAGACGTCGTCAATGATGCCGTTGAAGCCGCAGACCGGGTCCCGGTCCACCGGATGGTTGACCGAGCCATAGCCCACGCCGGATTCCTTCATGCAGCGGATGATAGACTCAAAGGCGGCCAGATTCTTGGTGGGATCGCCGTCGAGCTCCACATAGGTGATATGGCCGGCGTTGGTGAGCGCGTGATAGGGGGCCTCCAGCTTGATCTTGTCCGCAGCGGAGATGGGATAATATACCGGGATGTGGAAACTGTTGGTGTAGTACTCCCGGTCGGTAACGCCGGGGATAACGCCGAATTTTTCCCGGTCAATGCGCACAAAGCGGCCGGAGAGGCCCTCGGCAGGGGTGGCCAGGAGGGTGAAGTTGAGCCCTGTCCGCCTGGTCAGATCGTCCATGCGGGCGCGCATGTGGCCGATGATATCCAGCCCAAGATTCTGGGCGTCTGCGCTCTCGCCGTGGTGCTTGCCGGTCAGAGCGACCAGTGTCTCGGCCAGACCGATGAAGCCGATGGACAGAGTGCCGTGCTTGAGGACCTCTCGCACCTCGTCGTCCCAGCCCAGCGTGTCGCTGTCCAGCCAGACCCCCTCTCCCATCAGGAAGGGGAAGTTGTGTACTTTCTTGCGGCACTGGATCTCAAAGCGCTCCAGGAGCTGCTGCGCAGCCAGGTCGATCTTGCGGTCCAGGTCGTCGTAGAACCAGGAGATGGATTTCCCTGCGTTGATAGCGATCCGGGGCAGGTTAATGCTGGTAAAGCTCAAATTCCCCCTGCCGTTGGAGACAGCCTTCTCGGGATCATGGGCGTTGGCCATAACCCTTGTGCGGCAGCCCATATAGGCGATCTCGGTCTCAGGATGCCCCTCCTTATAGTAAGGGAGATTGAAGGGCGCGTCCTGGAAGGAGAAGTTGGGGAAGAGCCGCTTGGCGCTGCACCGGCAGGCCAGTTTGAACAGATCATAGTTGGGCTCGCCGGGGTTGTAGTTGACGCCCTCCTTGACCCGGAAAATCTGGATGGGAAAGATGGGCGTCTCCCCGTTGCCCAGTCCGGCCTCTGTGGAGAGCAGCAGGTTTTTGATCACCATGCGGGCCTCGGGGCTGGTGTCCATGCCGTAATTAATGGAGGAGAAGGGGGTCTGGGCCCCTGCTCTGGAGTGCATGGTGTTCAGGTTATGGATAAAAGCCTCCATAGCCTGGTAGGTGGCCTTGTCGGTCTCCTCATAGGCGTGTTTTGAGGCGAAGCTCTGGGCCCTTTTCACCAGCGCCTCCTCTGCGCCCTCCTCCAGCATGGCGGAGAGCTCGGCGGCCAGGTAACCGTTGTTGTCGGTGAGGGTGGGCAGCATGCCCTGCTCCTCCAGCTTCTGGGTCACCCTGGAGAGAGCCTCCCCGTCCCCCAGCAGTTCAAAGGCCTCCCGCATCAGGCGGCGGTAGCGTTTGATATAGGTGCGGGAGACGCCGGGGGCCATGCCGTAGTCGAAATTGACAATGGACTGGCCGCCATGCTGGTCGTTCTGGTTGGACTGGATGGCAATGCAGGCCAGGGCGGAGTAGCTGGCGATGTCCCGGGGCTCGCGAAGCACGCCGTGGCCGGTGGAAAAGCCGCCCTTGAAGAGCTTGAGCAGGTCGATCTGGCAGCAGGTGGTGGTCAGGGTGTAGAAATCCATGTCGTGGATATGGATGTCCCCCTCCCGGTGGGCCTTGGCGTGATCGGGGTTGAGGACGAACATCTCATAGAACTGCTTGGCGCCTTCGCTGCCGTATTTGAGCATGGAGCCCATGGCCGTGTTGCCGTCGATATTGGCGTTCTCCCGCTTGATGTCGCTCTCCCTGGCCTCCTTGAAGGTGATGTCCTCATAGACCTTCATGAGGCGGGTGTTCATCTCCCGGGCCCGGGTACGCTCGGCGCGGTACAGAATATAGGCCTTGGCGGTGCGGATATGCCCGTGGCTGATCAGGACGCTCTCGACGCAGTCCTGGATGGATTCAACAGTTGGGGAGGTTTGCCCGGAGGCCTCCAGTGTCTCGGCGACCTCACGGGCCATAGCGAGGGCGTCCTCCGTACGGGGATTGCCCTGGGTGGCCTGGAAGGCCTTGCTGATGGCGGACGCGATTTTGTTCTCGTCCATGGCGGCAATCCGCCCGTCCCGTTTGGTAATCTGTGCAATCATTAGGAAATCCTCCTCCATTAGTCCCTCCCCCGCCGCGGGCGGAGGATTCAAAAGGCGTGGCTACGACAGAAATAAAATAGGGTATAATTTCAATGGATACACAATATGTTGTGTGTGAGCTGCCAGAGCAGCATGTATATAGTAAAGCCTTTTCCAGGGACTGTCAAGAGAACAACCCATTAATTTTACGCTGGTTTTCGACGAAAAAGGGTGGGCACGGAAAGGGCGCAAAGGCTTGTCCGCCCCCTTTCCCATGGTGTATAATATTTTTTATCACAGGACAAGGAGAACGGCTGAATGGAAAGAATCATCGTGCTGGATTTCGGCGGACAATACAATCAGCTCATCGCGCGCCGGGTGCGCGAAGCGGGTGTATACGCTGAGATTCTGCCCTATACTGCTTCGGAGGAGCGCCTCCGGAGCCAGGAGGAGCTCAAGGGCATCATCCTCACCGGTGGGCCGGATTCGGCCTATGCGGAGGACGCCAAGAGGATTCCCCCGTACGTATTCGATCTGGGTGTGCCCGTCTGGGGCATCTGCTATGGCATGCAGGCCCTGGCGGTTTCGGCCGGCGGATCGGTCGGCACCCCTGCGGCGGGCGAGTTTGGCCGCACCGCCGTCCAATATGCCGCCCATCCGTTGCTGGAGGGCATTGATACAGATGATGTGGTGTGGATGAACCACAACGACTGCGTCCAGGAGATGCCGGAGGGCTTCGTGACCATCGCCTCCTCGCTGCTCTGCCCCGTAGCCGGTTTTGCCAACGACGGGCGCCGCCTCTATGGCGTCCAGTTTCACCCCGAGGTGCATCACACGCCCAACGGCCCCAGGATGTTCCGAAACTTCCTCTATAACATCTGCGGCTGCAAGGGCGGCTACAGCGCGGAGAACCTGGCCGGCTCCCTCATTGAGAAGATCCGGGCCCAGGTGGGGGACGCTCCCGTCATCAGCGCCCTGTCCGGCGGCGTGGACTCCTCCGTGGCCTCCGTGCTGGTGCACAAAGCCATCGGCAGCCAGCTTAAGTGCATCTTTGTAGATCACGGTCTGCTCCGCATGAGGGAGGCCGAGGAGGTCATGACTTTTTATAAGGAGATCGGCATGGAGGTCATCCTCGTGGACGCCTCCGAGCGTTTCCTGGGCAAGCTCAAGGGCGTGACCGATCCCGAGCGCAAACGCAAGATCATCGGCGAGGAGTTCATCCGCGTCTTTGAGGAGGAGGCCCGCAAGCTGGGCGGCGCAGACTATCTGGTGCAGGGCACCATTTACCCCGACGTGGTCGAGAGCGGCACCTCCTCCTCCGCCACAATCAAGAGCCACCACAACGTGGGCGGTCTGCCCGAGCGTGTGGATTTCAAGGGCCTGGTGGAGCCCCTGCGCTCCCTCTTCAAAGATGAGGTGCGTGCCCTGGGCGAGAGCTTGGGCATCCCCCACAAGCTGGTCTGGCGCCAGCCCTTCCCCGGCCCCGGCCTGGCCGTGCGCATCGTAGGCGAGATCACGGAGGAGCGTCTGCGCATCGTGCGCCACAGCGACCACATCTTCCGCTCGGAGATCGCCAAGGCCGGCCTGGACGAGGACATCTGGCAGTACTTCACCGTCTTCACGGGCGTGCGCTCCGTAGGAGTTATGGGGGACGGCCGCACCTACGACAACGTGATTGCCCTGCGGGCCGTCACCAGCACGGACGCCATGACTGTCGAGTGCGCCGAACTGCCCTATCCCCTGCTGCGCCGCATCTCCAGCCGCATCATAAACGAGGTCCCAGGAGTCAACCGTGTCGTCTACGACATCACGAGTAAGCCCCCGGGCACCATTGAGTGGGAATAAAACGAAAAATCCGAAAAAGCCAGTAATATCAAGGCTTTCCGGACTTCGTTCCCGTGTTCTGATAAGGTTTTG
>JAHZEH010000005.1:1019-2000 GCA_019421925.1 Clostridia bacterium | reverse complement strand
TTCCACTGAAGTGCAATTATTCTGTGCTTCAAGTGGTTTGTGAGTAAAGAATAATTTCTTATTTCTCACAAATACCCATATTAACAAGTAAGCCCGTACTGATGGGATGTCAGTACGGGCTTTTTGTCGTTCTTTTTTCAGTTATTCTGCGTCCTCTTTCAAGGCATTGATAAGCAGATCGCTGAGTTCTTGCGAGGGAACTTTAGCCCAACGCTGGGTGGTGTCCTCTGCCGGGAAGGTATAACGCCAATGGTCATACTGCTCCTTGCTGATTTCACCTGCTTTGAGCTTTTCAGCCTGGTCAGCCCATGCAGACAGCATTTTGAAAATGGATTCATTCATTGTTCGCTTGCTGCCGTCAAAGACGATATGTATTTCCTCACCTTGCTTTTCTGCTCTTATGCCATGAATGTCCTCAATGGCAAACAGAGTATGGATAAGGCCAAGATCACTGTCAATATCGGGGACTTTCAGCGCCAATGGAGAAACCTCCAGGACATCTGCAAGAGATTTTACCAGATCATCTTTGGGAGTTCTGGAGCCAGACTCATACTGAGCCATGCGAATATCAGCGGTCTTTTGAGGAAACCCCACAGCCTGACCAAGCCATTTTTGTGTCATACCACGCAGATTGCGGATAAAACGGATTCTTTCACCGATTGCCATAGACTTTCGCTCCTTTTGAGTTGTTGACACAAGCATAGCATAAATGTTTAGTGAATGTCAAGATGGCCTAAATAAAAAAGTTTAATATTTTCTCAAAAGCCTATTGACATAACGGAATTTGCTTAGTATACTAAGAGTGCATACTTAAACTAATATGTTTAATATGTAGAGAGGAGGATTCTTATGGAAAAGAAATTTATACGAGTAGATGAGGTAGCCAGAGAACTTGATATTTCAATAAGCCACGCATACAAGATTATGCATCGGCTCAACGAAGAACTGGAAGCGAAGGGCTTTGTCACTGTCGCAGGACGC
>JAHZEH010000005.1:0-1009 GCA_019421925.1 Clostridia bacterium | reverse complement strand
GGACGCCTTAACCGTCAGTATTTCAATGAGAGGCTCTACGGGGCAGAAAGGAGCGAAGAAAATGCCGGCATATAAGAACAAGGACAGCGGTGCGTGGTATGTAGTCACGCAGTATACAGATTGGACGGGAGAACGAAAACAGAAGTGCAAAAGCGGGTTTCATACCCGACGGGAAGCACTGGAGTGGGAGCAGAAATTTCAACAGCAGAGTTCCGGAAGCCTGGATATGAATTTTGAAGCATTTGTGGAGATTTATACCAACGATCTCAAGGCAAGGCTGAAAGAAAGTACCTGGCAGACCAAGGAGCACATCATTAAAACAAAAATCATTCCGTACTTTGGTAAACGCAAGATCAGCGATATTACAACTAAAGATGTGATCGCATGGCAAAATGAACTGCTTGCTTATCGAGATGAGAAGCACAATCCCTATTCACAAACTTACCTTAAAACGCTTCATAATCAGCTTTCTGCTATTTTTAATCACGCAGTACGATTTTATGATCTCCGTTCCAATCCGGCAGCGAAAGCCGGAAACATGGGGAACGAGGAACGCAGGGAAATGCTGTTTTGGACGAAAGAGGAATATCAGAAATTTTCGGAAGAAATGATGGACAAACCCATATCCTATTATGCCTTCCAAATGCTTTACTGGACAGGTATCCGTGAGGGAGAGCTGCTGGCTCTGACTCCGGCAGATTTTGATTTTGAGCGTGGGACGGTAAAAATCAGCAAAACCTATCAGCGCTTAAAGGGAAAAGATGTTATTACTTCTCCCAAGACCAAGAAAAGCAACAGAACGATCCAGATGCCAGATTTTCTCTGTGAAGAGATGCAGGAGTTTTTCAGAATGCAATACGGATTGAAAAAGAAAGACCGCATCTTCCCTATCAACAAAAGTTATTTGCACAGGGAGATGGACAGAGGTGCAAATGCAGCTGGAGTTAAGCGTATCAGAATCCATGATTTGAGGCACAGCCACATTAGCTTACTGATTGATATGGGATTT
>JAHZEH010000049.1:8664-10630 GCA_019421925.1 Clostridia bacterium | reverse complement strand
CTCCTGAAGGACAATGTCGATCCGGCAGTCGCTGTTGAAGATATGGCATATTTCATCAATCGGAACGTCCAGGGCGCGCAGCCGCGAGATGGTGATGAGCCGTTCGATATCTGATTCAGAGTATTCACGGCACCGGAAAATGCCCCGGGATATTTTATCCGGGGAGAGGAGGCCCCGGTCCTCATAGAGATAGATGGCTTTTCTTGAGAGGCCCGTGCGTTTCATTACGTCGGAAATGGTCATGGAAATTCCTCCCCAATCCTTATTAAAATTTTAACCATTTACCCTAGGGGAAAGTCAAGAGGGGGAAAAGAATTGTTCTGCCCGGGAAGGCACACATTTTTTCCCTCCCATGCATACGATATTGACAAAGGCGCTTCGCCATGCTAAACTAAACTCAACTTCATAAACCAAACCGATGCGGCGGAGGTTAAACCGCGTGTGCGCCTACAGAGAGCGGGGGCTTAGGCTGGAAACCCTGCGGAACGCAGCGCGGCAAATGGACCGCCAAGGGCGAAGGGGAACGGGCCGTGAGGCCTCAATATCCGAGACGTCAGCCCACGTTACAGGGCGGAAAATGTGTTGGCATTTTCGCAGAGAATTTGCGCAAGCAAATCAATTTAAGGTGGCACCGCAGGAATGATACCTGCCCTTGAACAGAGGGCGGGTTTTTTGTTTGTGAAAAGCTGCCTCAGCCCGGAATACAGAGCGGTCCAACAGCCGCCCAATCTAAATTTTGAGAGGAAGAGAACCATGAAAAAATTGATGAGCATCCTGTTGATCTCCGTTCTGGCCCTGAGCCTGCTGGCCGGGTGCGCCAAGGAGGCCGAAGCGCCCCAGAATACCCAGAGTGCCCAGCCTGGCCAGGAGAGCCAGAGCGCCGCAGATGAAAAGGTGCGCATCGGCATTGTGCAGCCCATGGAGCACACCTCCCTGACCCAGATCCGCGAGTCCATCATCGCAGAGTTTGACGCGCTGGGCATCTCGGACAAGATTGAGATCATCTACAAGGACGCCCAGGGCGACGCGGGCAATGTCACCACCATCGTCAACCAGTTTGTGGGCGACGGAGTGGACTATATCATTCCCATCGCCACCGGCCCCGCCCAGACGGCAGCCGCGGCCACCAAGACCATCCCGATTGTGTTCGCCGCCATCAGCTATCCCGTGGACGCGGGCCTGGTCACCGCCAACGACAAGACGGACGGAAACGTCACCGGCGTATCGGACCCCATCCCTGTTGAGGACATCTTCGAGCTGGCCAAGGAGCTGACCCCCGGCGTTCAGACCTTCGGTTTCATCTACAATGCGGGCGAGCCCAACTCCATCTCCAACATTGAGCGCGCCAGGGCTTATTGCGACGCCAATGGCATCCAGTATGTCGAGGCCACCATTGCCGGAACCTCCGATCTGCTTCAGGCGGCTCAGTCCCTGGTGGGCAAGGTGGACGCCATCTTTGTCCCCAACGACAACACCACCGCCTCCGCTATGGGCACCCTGGCGAACGAGGCCAACAAGGCGGGCATTCCCGTCTACACCGGTGCGGACTCCATGGTCATCGACGGCGGCTTTGCCACCGTGGGCATTGACTACACCATCCTGGGCAAACAGGTGGCCCGCATGGTTAAGCGCCTCATGGATGGGCAGACAATTGCCGAGAATCCTGTGGAGGTCGTGGACGAGTACGCCAAGATTGTCAACAAGACCACGGCGGCCACGCTCGGAATTGCGCTCTCGGACGAGGTGCTCAGCACCTTCACCGTTGTGGAGTAGGCCGGACTATAGCATATAGCATTAAGGTAGAAACCCTGTGGGATCAATTTTGGCGGGGCGGCGGGGCCGCCCCTTGCCTGTGGAGTGAAACGCTATGAGCATGACCGCATTTCTAGGCGCCATTGAACTGGGGCTGTGCTATGCCCTTCTGGCCTTTGGCATCTATGTCACCTTCCGCATCCTCTATATCACC
>JAHZEH010000049.1:3173-8654 GCA_019421925.1 Clostridia bacterium | reverse complement strand
TTTGTATTGGGTGCGGCGGTGTCCGCTATGCTGACCGTGGCAGGGCACCCCCTGCTGGGTGTGGCGGCGGGTACGCTTGCAGGGGCGCTGGCCGGCTGTATCACAGCCCTTATGCAGACCAAGCTGGGCATTCAGCCCATCCTGGCCGGTATCCTCACCATGACCGGCCTGTATACCATCAATCTGGCCGTCATGGGCGGGAAATCCAATGTGCCGCTGCTCAACCAGAGAACCATCTTCACCCCTCTGGAGGAGATGATCGGCGGGCAGTACTACAAGATCCTGCTGCTGGCCGTGCTGGTGGGGGTCATGTTCCTGGTGCTCAACCTCTTCTTCCGTACCCAGACCGGCCTGTCCATTCGGGCTACAGGGGACAACGAGGCCATGGTGCGCGCCTCCTCCATCGACACAGACAGGGCCAAGCTCGTGGGGTTTGCCCTGGCCAACGGCATCATTGCGCTCTCGGGAGCGGTGCTGGCCCAGATGCAGCAGTCCGCCGACATCAACATGGGTTCGGGCATGATCGTGATCGCCCTGGCCTCCCTGATCATCGGCGACGTGTTTATCCATGGCAGAGGGGTGCTGACCGGGCTTCTGGCCGCCATTGTGGGCGCGCTGCTGTACCGGCTGCTCATCGCCCTCATCTTGACCACCAGCCTGCCCACCTCCTATTTGAAACTCATCTCCGCCCTTGTGGTGACGGTGGCTATCGCTGTTCCGACGCTGCGCAGGCGCTATGGAGTGAGCCGGCTGATGAGACAGGGAGGCAAATATGCTGAACATTAAGGGATTGGAAAAGACCTTCAACAGGGGCACGCCCGATGAGCGCAAGGTGCTGCGCGGGATTGACCTGCATCTGGAGGAGGGGGAGTTTGTCACCATGGTGGGGGGCAACGGAGCAGGCAAGACCACCCTGTTCAACGCGATCTCGGGGGCTGTCCTTCCGGACGGCGGACGGGTGGAGCTGGGGGAGTACAACATCACGTACTGGCCTGAGCACCGGCGCGCCGCTTATATCGGCCGCATCTTCCAGGACCCTCTTAAGGGCACCGCCCCCAACCTGACGGTGGAGGAGAACCTGGCCATCGCCTATATGCGCAGCACGGGTAAGGGCGCTCTCCGGCGGCTCAGCAAGAAGGAGAAAACCTTCCTGCGTGAGAAGCTGGTGGAGCTCAATCTTGGGCTGGAGGACCGGATCAACACCAAGATCGGGCTGCTCTCCGGCGGCCAGCGCCAGGCTGTGACGCTGGTCATGGCCACCCTGGTCAAACCCAAGCTGCTGCTGCTCGACGAGCACACCGCCGCGCTGGACCCGGTGAGCGCCGGGAAAGTCATGGAACTGACCAACCGTATCGTGGGGGAGCAGAACATCACCACCATGATGATCACCCACAACATCAAATCTGCGCTGCAGACGGGCACCCGTATCCTGATGTTGGACGACGGGGCGGTGGTTGTGGACGTGCAGGGGGCCGAGCGGGCCAGCATGACGATGGAGGAGCTCCTGGCGAAATACAGCCGGTCCCGGCAAAAAGATTTTGACTGCGACCGGACGCTGCTGTAAAATAGAGACGCAATCCGCAAGGAGGAGGATGCATGCCCCGGGCTGGGGCCTGTTCCTGCGGAGCAGAGCGAAAAACTGAGGGGAAAGAGGAGGGGAACCTCCGCTTTTCCCTCTTTATTTTTTAAGGAGATGGAACCCATGGGATTGAAAACGAGAAAAGTTGTGCTGATCGGTGCGGGACATGTGGGTTCGCACTGCGCCTATGCCCTGGCGGTCCAGGGAATTGCGGACGAGATCGTGCTGGTGGACCTGAACGAAAAAAAGGCGGACGCCCAGGCTCAGGACATCGCGGATATCGGGTGCTATCTGCCCCACCATATTGAATGCCGGGCGGGAAGCTACAGCGACAGCAGGGACGCGGACATCGCGGTTATCTGTGCCGGGCCGCTGCCTGCGGTCAACCAGAGCCGGCTGGACACCCTGGCGGACACTGTCGCCTGCATCGGCGGCGCAATCGGCCCCATTGTGGCTTCTGGCTTCTCCGGCGTGTTTGTGGTCATTTCCAACCCCTGCGATGTAATCGCCCAGTATGTCTGGAGGAAGAGCGGATTTCCTAAGAACCGGATCATCGCCACCAGCACCGCCCTGGACTCCGCACGGCTGCGCCGGGCCCTCTCCGACGCTACGGGGATTGACAGCAAGTCTATCGAAGCCTTCTCCATGGGGGAGCACGGCGCTTCACAGATGGTGCCCTGGTCCCAGGTGCGGCTGTGCGGCAAGTCCCTCGCCAGGTGGATGGAGGAGAGGCCGGACACCTTCGGGCGGCTGGATCTGCGGGAGATCCGCGACAGAGCTGCAACGGTAGGATATACGATTCTGGGGGGCAAGGGCTCCACGGAGTTTGGCATTGGCACGGCCCTGGCGGAGATTGCAAAAGCCATCTTCCACAATGAGCATAAGATGCTGCCCGTTTCCGTCTGTCTGGAGGGGGAATATGGCCAGAGGGGCATCTTTGCCAGCGTGCCCTGCATCCTGGGTGGGGACGGCGTGGAGGAAATCGTGCAGATTGAGATGACGGGGGAGGAACGGGCGCTGTTTGACGCCTCCTGTTCAGTCATACGCGACTATACGGAGAGGGCGGCATCCCTCTGAACTCCGTGGGGGGCTTTATGATCTGCTCGCAAAGCATGGAAATGTTTGTTATAATGATTAAAATGCTCGATACAGGGGGGACGGCATGAACCGGGTCGTATTGATCTCAGGGGGAGGAAGCGGCGTGGGCAGGGCTGCCGCTGAGGAATTCTGCGCCCGCGGATGGCGGGTGTACGGTACTTCGAGAAGGGCGCAGTGGCCCCGGGAGGATCCCCCCAAGGAGGGGAGCTTCATCCGGCTCATCCCCATGGACGTGCTGGAGGAGGAGTCTGTCCGCGCTGCGGTAGAGGCGGTTTGGCGCTGGGAGGGGAGGCTGGACGCCGTGCTGTGCAACGCGGGCATGGGTGTGGCCGGTCCTCTGGAGCTGCTGACTCAGGAGGAGGCGGCGCTGCAGCTCCAGACCAATCTCGACGGCGCCCTGCGCACCGCCCGGATTGCCCTGCCCTATCTGCGAGGGCAGGGGGGCGGCCGGATTATAGGCACCAGCTCTCTGGCGGCCCATATCCCGCTTCCCTATCAGGCCCTTTACAGCGCGGGCAAGGCGGCGCTGGAGATCTCCTTTCAGGCCCTCGGAATGGAGGGACGGCCCTTCCATATCCAGACCTGCTGCGTGGAGCTGGGGGATACCTGCACAGACTTTACAGGAAACCGCAGATACGGTGCGGCTACCGCCGGGGATACGGACTACCGCGCCAGCTTTGAGAGGAGTATCCACAGGATGGAGGAGGACGAGCGCAACGGAATGTCCCCCAAAAAGGCGGCGCGCTGCGTGGTCAGACAGGCTGAGCGCCGGCATATGAAACCGCTGGTTCTGTGCGGCGCTTCGGCGAAAGCGGTATATGCCCTGCGCAAATTCCTGCCCGTCCGATGGAGCAATGCCATCGTAGCAAAGCTGTATACATAGTTCGGAATTATCCGGAGATTCCGGGAAAATGAAAGGGATGGATTTGTGCCCCTTCTTTTGAAAAGGCGCGGAATGGGGCAGCATAGGAATAGAAGGGAATGCCGTAAGGAGGTGCAACCATTGATCGACGTTTGTATCATTGGGGCGGGCATTGTGGGCTCCGCCATTGCGCGCAGGCTGAGCCGCTATGAGCTGGACATCTGCCTGGTGGAGCGGGAGGACGATGTGGCCATGGGGTCCACCAAGGCCAACAGCGCCATTGTGCATGGGGGCTATGCTGAGAGCAACAGCAAGCTCAAGGGGCGGCTGTGTTATCAGGGCCGCAGGCAGTTTGCCAAACTGGAGGAGGAGCTCCATTTTGGTTTTTCCCCCATAGGCTCGCTGGTGCTGGGCATGGAGGAGGAGGACCTGCCCAAGCTGCGGGCCCTTGAGGAGAACGGCCGCAAGAACGGCCTGGAGGATGTGCGCATCCTGGGCCGGGAGGAGGTTCTGGCCATGGAGCCCGCCCTCAATCCCGAGGTCCGTTACGCCCTGTACTGCGAGGGCGCGGGCGTCTGCTCCCCCTACGGCATGGCCATCGCCCTGGTGGAGAACGCCCTGCATAACGGCGTCAAACTCTATCTGAAAGAGGAGGTCGCCGCCATCTCCAAGGCGGACGGGGGCTATCTGGTACGCACGGACAAAAGGGAGATCGCCGCCCGCTATGTCATCAACTGCGCGGGCCTCCACTCAGCAAAGGTGGCGGCTATGGTGCTGGGCGACCCCGGTTTTTCCATCCGGCCCAGGTCGGGGGAGTATATCATCTGCAACCGGGGCACGGGACGGCTTTTGAACAAAGTGGCCTTCCAGATGCCCTCGGCCATGGGCAAGGGCATTTTGGTCACGCCCACCTATCACGGCAACCTGCTCATCGGCCCGGACGCCATTGACGAGGATGGGGAAGCCGACCGTTCCACCCATGTGGAGAGGCTGGCGAATATCTATGAGCAGGCGCTGCGCACCGTGCCCAAGCTGGACCCGGGCCAGTTCCTGCGCAGCTTTGCCGGGGTACGGGCGGTGAGCAGCACGGACGATTTCATCGTGGAGGAGAGCGCCTCCCCCGGGTTCTTCCAGGCGGCGGGCATCCAGTCCCCTGGCCTGACCTCTTCTCCGGCTATTGCCGACCGGATGGCGGAACTCCTGGAGAGGGCAGGCTGTCCCCTGCGTGAGAGAGAGGACTACGACCCCTTCCGCGCGGCCTTGCCCGGGCGCAAGGAGATGCTACCGGCCTCGGAGATTCCTCCGCTGCTGGAGAAAACCGGGCCCGAACGGATGATCTGCCGCTGCGAACAGGTGGCCCAGGCCACCATCGTGGAGGCCATGCGCAGGGGAATCCCCGTCACCAGCGTCGACGGCGTCAAGAGACGGACGCGGGCTTCCATGGGATTCTGCCAGGGAGCTTTTTGCAGGCCCCGTTTCATCCAATTGATGGAACAGGAGCGGGGGGAGGCGGTGGACCCCCGGACGGATGCGGAGAAGGCCGGTCTGCACCGGGTGAATAAGGCGGAGTTCCTGAATTATCTCAAGGACCGGAAGACGGGACAGTGAACCGCAAAGCGGGAAGAGCGGAGAGGAAATCCTCTCCGCTCTTCCTATGGGCGGGGACGCCTGCTGTACTGGCCGAAATACTCCCTGCGCAGCATGGAGTAACAGCACTCGTCCGCCAAGCCTCCCCCTACCCGCTCACAGGTGGACCGAAGCGTCCCCTCATATTGGAAGCCGCATTTCTCAATGACGGCGCGGGATTGGAGATTGTTGGGATAATGGCTGCAGGACACCACGTCCACCCCCTCCTCCAGGAAGAGGTGGGCCAGCACGGCGCGCACCGCCTCGGGCATGAGACCCTGGCCCCAGTAGGGCTCGGAGAGCACGAAGCCGATCT
>JAHZEH010000049.1:1305-3163 GCA_019421925.1 Clostridia bacterium | reverse complement strand
CCCGGCAGGCCGGCGTTTATCCGCATGGACCCCGATGGAGCCGATGACCTTGCGCTGGGATTTGAGTTCAAGGGCGCGCACCTCGTTCCCGGAGATGAAACGGCTCAGAGCTGAGCGGGTATCCGAGAGTGTGCGGTGCGGCGGCCATCCGGCCCGGGGGCCGATCCTTGGGTTGCTGGCGTATTCGTAGAAGTCGTAGAGATCACCCCATGCCCAGGGCCGCAGCAGCAGCCGGGGCGTTTCCAGCGTTTTCATGTGGACAGCCCTTCGTTCAATCACTTTTTTTCAGCCAGATCATTGCGCCAGTCGATGAATGCGGCCATCTGGTCGTTCCACTCCGGCCACTCATGCCCGCCGCCGTTCTCGGCATAGGTGATATCCACGCCCAGCTCCCGGGCCTTTTTCAGGAAGGTCTGGTTCTCACCGTAGAGGAAGTCGGCCCGGCCGCAGTACTGATAGAGCTTGGGCAGGGCATCTGCGCGGCCCCGGAAGGTCTCCAGCACGTGGAGCAGATCGTGTTCCGTGT
Source organism: Clostridia bacterium (assembly GCA_019421925.1). GTDB lineage: Bacteria > Bacillota > Clostridia > Christensenellales > CALWSW01 > JAHZEH01. Next base: position 2,637 of record JAHZEH010000049.1, on the reverse strand, counting down.
TCCGGATGTGCATATCCTCGCCAAAGATGTTGCGGAAGAGGTCGTAGAAAGTGGAGCCGGGGCTCTGCTCGGAGGCCAGCTGAGCCAGATCCAGAACCCCTGAGAAGCTGGCCGCATAAGCATAACGCTGGGGATTGCGCAGGGCGAGCTTGAAAGCGCCGTATCCCCCCATGGACAGGCCGGCTACCATGTTTTTCTCCCGCTCCTGGGAAAAACCGAACCAGCGGCGGGCCAGTTCGGGAACCTCCTCGCCGATAAAGGCGCCATAGCGTTCGCCGTGGACCATGTCGGTGTAGAAGCTGTTGCATCCGCTGGGCATGACCGCGGCAAACTCCTTGATGCCGCACATACGGGAGACAGTGGTCTTCATCTCCCAGTCGGTGCAGTTGCTGGTGTGCCCATGAAGCAGCAGAACCACCGGAATCCGGGACAGCTCGCAATCCTGGGGAACAAGGACCTTAAGGATTTCGTTGCGGTTGAGTACGGTGGAGAAAAACTTACAGTCGAACGAGGAAACCTTGGCCATGAGGATGCCCTCCCTGAATCAGTATTGATACCATTATAGCATAGATATGGATGAATGGGCAGGAATCCCCGCGGATGTGTTTCTTGAAAAGGCGGGCTGTTTGTAGTATATTTTTAAAGTAAGGGAAAAATCCCACCCCTCCCGGAATGGAGAATTTTATGGCCGGTCCAATTACAATATATCACCGTGCGCGCCAATGCTATATAGAACAAGAGGCCCCCGCAAGCAAATGGATGCATATCCTCTATGAAACGCCTGCGGGTAATTTGGCGTTGCATCTGCTCATCAAGCGAAAGCTGGTCTCCGTCCTGTATGGATGGTACTGCAGGACCCCATGGAGCAGGCGGGCCGTCCGCTCCACCGCGGAGCAGTATCATTTGGACCTCTCAGCCTACCCCGGGGGGTTTAAAAATTTCCGGGAGTTTTTCATCCGCCTGCGGGAGGATGTGGCTTTCCCTGAGGGGGAGGGAGTTTTGGGCAGTCCCGCCGAGGGATGCGTCTCCCTGTGGGGGAGGACCGACCCCGAAGCTCTCTACCAGGTCAAGGACAGCGCCTACCGGCTCAGGGATCTTCTGGGGGATGAGGAACTGGCGCAGCGGTATGGCGGCGGGGCTATGGTGCGTATCCGGCTCTCACCTCACCACTACCATCACTTCCACCACTTTTGCAGCGGGGAGGTCACAAGGGCCTACGACGTAAAGGGGTGCTACTACTCGGTCAATCCCATGGCTGCCTCCGCCATTCCCCGGCTCTACTGCAAGAATAAGCGGCGGGTGGTCCAGGTCAGGACAGGCCCCTTTGGCGAG
>JAHZEH010000049.1:0-1295 GCA_019421925.1 Clostridia bacterium | reverse complement strand
CTGGTGGGCGCGACGATGATCGGAAGCATCTGCGACCGCGCCAAACCGGGGGACCGGGTGGAAAAGGGGGAGGACGGCGGCTATTTTGCGCCGGGCGGCTCCATGATCCTGATGTTGTTTGAAAAAGACAGGCTGCGTCCCTGCGGGGATCTGGCCGGGCAGACCGAACTGGGCTTTGAAACCGAGGTGTCCATCGGGGACGTCCTGGGGGAGGCGCAGGAGACGGGGAACTCCGGAGCGGAGAAAAAAGAGGAGATGCAAGCATGATAAAAAAATGGTTCCCGGTGCTGGAGCACATGAATATTCCCAACGCCATCTCATTGGCGGGGCTGTCCCTCTCGATTTCCAGCCTGTATTTTTTGCTGGCGGGCAATCTGAAGGTGGCCTGCATCATGGCCTATCTGGGCGGTATCCTCGACGGCATTGACGGCGCGGTCGCTCATAAGCTCAACCAGCAGTCCGCGTTGGGAGCGGAGCTGGATTCCCTTTGCGACGCCATCAGTTTCAACGTGGTTCCTCTGCTGTTCGGCGCTCTGGTGGTGCGGCGCAGTCCCCTCATGTGGATCTGCGGGCTGATCTACTGCCTGTGCGGCGTGCTGCGCCTGGGTTACTACAATATGACCTCCGAGGAGGTGGACGGGTACTTCATCGGCGTGCCCACCACCATCGCCACCATCTTCGTCGTCTACGCGGCCTGGCTGTGCGGGACATTCCCCTGGATCCCGCGCTGGCTGCTCGCCCCCTTCTATCTGTTGATGGGCGGGCTCATGATCAGCAAGATCCGCTTCAAAAAGACCAACGGGCGGAGGATCGCCTATGGCGTTCTCGCCCTTGTCCTCCTGATTACGGTGATTATCTTTTAACCAGTTTCATTAAAAACCCGGCGCGGCTCCGGCCGCGCCGGGTTCCTGTTTTTGTCAGTTCATTTGCCGGGATTATCCTGCAAAACCGTTGGAAATGCGGGCACCCGCCGCCGTCTATGGTTTTCACAGGCTTGACGGTGAATATTGTGTTTGCGAAAAGAAAAAACAAGCGGTTCCCGGCTTTTGAGATGGGAACCGCTTGTTTTCTTTTGAGCAAATCCTGTCAGATTGCTTGTTTTAGTGGATTTGTTTTTTATCCGCTGCGGGCGCCCGGCATGGATGTGCTGGCCCCTTTGATCCCCGGACTTTTGTTAAGGTTAATTTAAGGCAAAAAAATAACAAGATGCGTTAGAATGGAGACAAGGGCCGCAGCAGGCCTGATTAAACCGGAATATGGGAGGAAAGAAGAATGAAGCATTGGAAAAAGAGTTT
>JAHZEH010000048.1:296-10652 GCA_019421925.1 Clostridia bacterium | reverse complement strand
GAAAGGGGTGTTGGTTGAGGCAGTGTGCAAGGTGCCCGCGATTCGAGCCAACCGCCGCATGGTGGAGGAGGTGCTCCACAACCTGGTGGAGAACGCCGTCAAGTACAACAAGCAGGGCGGCAAGGTGCGCCTGAGCATCATGCCCGAGGGCGGCTGTGCCGTCATCACTGTGGCGGATACGGGAATCGGCATCCCCCTGGAGCACCAGAGCCGGGTCTTTGAGCGCTTTTACTGTGTGGATAAGAGCCGCTCCAAAAAGACGGGGGGCACCGGCCTGGGCCTCTCCATTGTCAGGCACGCGGTGGAGTGCATGGAGGGAAAAATCTCCCTTCAAAGCGTTGTGGGCGAGGGTACCACCATTGTGGTGCGCCTGCCGCTTCAGCGGGGCGGGGCCTTCCAAACGGGAGCGCTCAGCGAATAGTTCCAGAGGGCCCCGCCGCTTGAGCGAGCGGCAGGGCCCTCTTTTTGTGCTTGTGCAAACCCTCTGGTTGCGGCATACTAATATCATTAGGAGTTTGCGCGAGGAGGATGGAGCTTATGATGGACTGGCTTGCCAGGCAGGGCCCTGTGACGATGGCTCTGCTTGCGACGCTCTTCACCTGGGGCATGACCGCCCTGGGTGCGGCGCTGGTATTCTTTTTTAGGGAGATCAACAAGAGAATTTTAAATATGATGCTGGGCTTTGCCTCCGGCGTCATGATCGCGGCAAGTTTCTGGTCGCTTCTTGCCCCCGCCATTGAGATGGCGGAGGGGGGCGCGCTGCCCGCCTGGCTGGTGGCGGCGATCGGTTTTGTGGGGGGCGCCGCTTTCCTCTGGCTGGCGGACAAGGTGATGCCCCACATGCATTTCGGTTCGAGCGAGGAGGAGGGCATCCATACCCATCTGCGCCGCAGTATCCTGTTGGTGCTCTCCATCACCCTGCACAATATCCCCGAGGGGCTTGCTGTGGGCGTGGCCTTTGGGGCTCCCAGCACGGGGGCGGACTCGGGGGCCATGCTGGCTGCCCTGGCGGTGGCCATAGGCATTGGAATTCAGAATTTTCCCGAGGGCGCGGCGGTGTCCATTCCCCTGCGCCGGGAGGGCCTCTCCCGCACAAAGAGCTTCCTCTATGGTCAGGCTTCGGGCGTCATTGAGCCCATTGCGGGCGTGCTGGGGGCGTGGCTGGTGGTGGCGATGGAGCCAATCCTGCCCTATGCGCTGGCTTTTGCGGCGGGCGCCATGATGTATGTGGTGGTGGAAGAGCTCATCCCGGAGGCCCAGGCGGGCGACCATGAGGGGGCCCACTTTGCCACCTGGGGATGCATCCTGGGCTTTGCCTGTATGATGATCCTGGACGTTGCGCTGGGGTAGGGAGAGAAAAAAACTCCTGCTGCAAATTTGCAGCAGGAGTTTTTTTCTAGCGCCCCCCAAACAGCCTGGACATGCCGCCCACAACGGTGGAGAGGGAGCGGATGGAGTCGTTGAGAGCGGCGAAGTCCACCTGGGAGAAGCCGATGATGCCGGCGTTGAGCCCTGCGAAGTTGATGCCTGAGATGCCGCGCAGGGCCAGGGTCATTTCGGTGTTGGTGCTGTCGATGAAAGCCTGCAGGCTGTCTGACAGCCGGACCAGGTCCACCTGGGCGGCCTCCTCCACGATGCCTGAGGCCTCTTCCAGCATATCCGACGCCTGTGAGACGAGGCCCCCAGCCTGGAGAAGCACAAACAGGGCGGCTATGGCCGCGACCAGCGCCGCTGCTGTGCGGATGCGGGAGTGAAGAAGCCGCTTTTTGGAGCGCTCCCGCTCCTCCAGCAGAAGATCCCGGATCTCTGCCAGGCTGCCGGGTCCGGCCTGGGGGACGGAGTTTTCGGGGACAGGGGTCAATGGGGTCTCCATGATAAAATCCATCTCCATTCCATGTGTTTGAGTTCATTATAACAACCGGGCCCGTCCTGTCAATGAAAAGCTGGCGATGAGGCATAGAACGTGCTATAATGTCATAGAACCACTTAAAACACTCGTCTGATTTGGAGGAGGATATCAATGAATGTCCTGCCGGGCGGAGCCGCTGAACACCTCTATGAAAAAGTAAAAAACGATATCAAAGCCGGTATCTATAATCATACCTTCGAACCCAATACCCGCATCCCCTCCGAGGCCGAGATGATGGAGATCTACAACGTCAGCCGCATCACGGTCCGCCGGGCCATTGAGGAGCTGGTGGAGGAGGGATATCTCATCAAGCGCCACGGGACGGGCACCTTTGTCAATCCCCCCAAGCACAGCCGCCACGTCGTCGGCGTCAACAGCTTCACGGCGGACTGCCTGAACAGCGGGATCACCCCCCGTACGGAGGTCATCTTCCGGGGGTTTATCAAGGCCACGGAGGCGGACGCGCGTGCTCTCGGCGTCCAGCAGGGGGACCGGGTGGTCTATATCGAGCGGGTACGCTATGCGGACGAGGAGCCAGCCATTATTGAAAAGACCTGTTTTTCCGAGGACTTCTCCGCGCTGTTGGAGGAGGGGAGGGAGGGGCTCCAGTCCATCGCCCGCCTGCTGGAAAGCAAATTCCATGTTCAAATCGCCTCCCTGGATATGACGATCGAGCTCTCTTTCGCCTCCAAGCATGAGGCCGATCTGCTCCGGATCAGTCCCAATTCGCCGGTGATGATTGTCAACGGCAAATGTATGGATGAAAAATTCCACCCCATCTATCGTTCCAAGCAGATCATTGCGGGGGACAAATTTAAGATTGCTGCGACCCAGAGTTTTCTGAATAATGCCATGAAGTAATATCAAAAAAGAAACTTCCGTCTCAATTGTTCCACTGCCTCTGGAGGAAGGCGCGCTTTCGCGCCGTTCCGGGCAACGCGGGGCAAAAGAATCTGCCGGGATGCTATTGACACACACGTCATACGACGTTATACTTATAGCAGTCATGAAATGGATGCAAATGGGCGCATATCGTTATTTTAAGATCAAAAAAACGTGAATTTCCAACAGGGTTTCAAATGAACATTCTGCTTTGAAAGAGAGGGTATTCTTATGGATCTGGGCTTGAAAGACAAAGTAGCAGTTGTTGTCGGCGGTTCGAGCAACATCGGCCGCGCATGCAGCCTGCGCCTCGTCGAGGAGGGCGCCAAGGTTGTTATCGCCTATTCCAGCAACGACGAGAAGGCCAAGGCCAGCCTGGCGGACATGCATGCCGCCGCGGGCGAGAGCTGCGCCTACTCCTATAAGTGCGACGCCGCCAAAGAGGATCAGGTGGACGCGCTGTTCAAATTCGCCATCGAAAAGTTCGGCAAGGTGGACATCCTCATCTATTCCGCCATGCTCTGGCCCACGGACATGGTCAAGGACATGCCCCTCGACACCTGGTACCGCACCATGGACGTCAACCTCACGGGCGTATTCCTCACCAACCGCTGGCTGACCAACTACTGGGTCAACAACAACATGCAGGGCAAGATCCTCAACTTCTCCTCCCAGGCCGCTTTCAAGGGCTCGACGACCTATCATGCCCACTATGCCGCCGCTAAGGCGGGCGTCGTGGCTTTCACGGTCTCCCTGGCCCGCGAGATGGGCAGCAAGGGCATCATCGTCAACTCCATCGCCCCCGGCATGACTGCCCGCGTTGGCGAGGGTTTCCTGACCGAGGAGAAGGCCGAGTACTACAAGACCCGCATCCCCATGGGCCGCGTCGGCACGCCCGAGGAGATGGCCGACATCGTGGCTTTCCTTGTTTCCCCGCGCAACTCCTACATGCTCGGCGCTACGGTTGACGTCAGCGGCGGTATGCTGATGCGCTAATCCCAATATTATTTACAAGTGCGAAAGGCGGTAAACTGTTATGAAAGTTCTCATCATTGGCGACGGCTACATCAACGACAAGGACATGGTAGACGGTTTCAAATCCTGGGCTGACAGGGGCTGCGAGCTCGTGGGCTATCAGTGGGATCAGAACGGCATGGACATGTCCGAGATCAACCTGCTCCTCGAGCAGAACGGCCCCGAGGCTGTGGAAAACTGCGACGAGATCGTTGACCTGGCCAAGGACGCCGATGTCATCATCACCCAGTTCTGCCCCATCAACAAAAAGGTGATCGACGCCTGCACCAAGCTTAAGGCTGTCGGTACCCTCCGCGCCGGCGTGGAGAACATCTGCGTGGACTACATGACCGAGAAGGGCATCATGGTCTTCAACAACGCCGGCCGCAACGCCGAAGCTGTTTCCGATTTCACCATCGGCATGATGCTCGCCGAATACCGCAACATCGCCCGCAGCCATGCCGCTGTTAAGGCCGGCTGGTGGCGCAAGGACTATGTCAACAAGTCCTACAGCCCCGACTTCGAAGGCCTGACCGTCGGCATCATCGGCTTCGGCATGGTGGGCCAGCTGGTCGCCAAGAAGCTCACCGGCTTCAGCGTCAACGTCATCGCCTATGACGCCTATCCCAACCACGAGGCCGCCGAGAAGTACAACGTCAAGTTTGTCGATCTCGACACCCTCATGAAGGAGTCCGACATCGTCTCCGTCAACTGCCGCCTGATCCCCGAGACCTATCATATGGTCGGCGAGAAGCAGATCGCCATGATGAAGCCCACCGCCATCCTGGTCAACACCGCCCGCTCCGGTCTGGTTGACGAGGGCGCCCTCTACGAGGCCCTCAAGGCCAAGAAGATCGGCGGCGCAGCCCTTGACGTGTTCGATGTGGAGCCCACCAGCATTGACTACCGCATGATCGCGCTCGATAACTGCACCGTCACCAGCCACATGGCCGGCACCACGGTCCATGCCATGAGCCGTTCTCCCCTGCGCCTTGCCAACCATATGGCCAACCTCTTCGACGGCGTTGCGCCCAAGACCTGGATGAACCGCGGCAAGGTTGAGCTCAAGAAACTGGAGATCTAATTTCCAGGCCCGTAGAGTGATCCTGTAAAAATGCTCAAAGGGCCACAGACTTGTTCTGTGGCCCTTTCTGTATGCAGCTGTATTTGGCAAGCGATTAACGAGAGACGCGGTCAGCCGCGAAGGAGGAAAACTATGGATCTCGGACTTAAAGGCAAAGTATCTATCGTCGTCGGCGGAGCGGGCAACCTGGGCACCGCCATCAGCAAATGTCTCGCCCAGGAGGGCGCCAAGGTGGTCATCAGCTACGGCAGCAACGCCGCCAAGGCGGAGGCCGTCAAAGCGGAAATTGAGGCGGCTGGCGGCGAAGCGGCCATCATCAGGGCCGACTGCGGAAAACCGGAGGAAGTGGACGCCCTGTTCGACTTCGCCCTCAAAACCTATGGCAGGATCGACAACCTGGTCTACGCGGCCATGTATGCCCACTCCACCCCCATGGTCGACACCACTTTGGAGGAATGGTATGCGGCCATGGACGTCAACCTCACGGGCGTATTTTTGACCAACCAGCGCGCCGCCCGCTACTGGATTGAGAAGGGCATGCCGGGCAGCATTCTCAACTTCTCCTCTCAGGCGGCTTTCCGCGGCTCCACGACCCCCAGGGGCTATTATGCCGCCTCCAAGGCGGGCGTGGTGGGATTCTCCCGCTCCATGGCCCATGAGCTGGCCCCCAAGGGCATTCTGGTCAACTCTATCGCCCCTGGAATCTCGGGCGTGGTGGGCAAGAATATCACGGAGGCCCAGAACGAGCACTATATCAAGAAGATCCCCATGGGCCGCATCGGCACCCCGGAGGAGATGGGCAAGCTGGTGGCCTTCCTGGTGTCTCCTGTCAACTCCTATATGTGCGGCTCCTGCATCGATGCCAGCGCCGGCATGATGATGCATTAAATCACAGTGTTTTGACTATTTGAAACAAAAAATGGAAAGTTTGCGGGGAGGGCGTTTTGCCCTCCCCGCAGGGTTTTTAAGGGGGGCGCTAAATTCATTTCAGGGGGAGCGCTCGGAAAATGTTGAGAATTTTCTCACAGGATATACAATAGGAACAAAGGGATGCACACCATGAAATTAGAATGTGTCCGCACAGAGGTAATACCGGAGAGAATCGGAAAATACACAGAATCATATTTTGCTTGACAGCCTCACAAACCGACGTTATACTACATGTCAGAACCCAATGAATTGATCATTCTTCACACAGCAAATTTTGCGTCCCACGTTTCTGTATTCATTTTCAAATTCAATTAAAGCGAATTTGTCAATCCGATAAGCGCGCAAAAAGGGCATCGCCCCCTATTGTTTTGTACGCACATTTATTGTCAACAACCGTCAGGCTTGACAGGCAGGTCCGCACGGTTTTTGTAGAGAGAGAAAAAAGAGCAACTACAAGGAGGAAAACAAATGGCAAAGTATTTGATGGGTATTGACGCTGGCTGCACGTCGATCAAAGCGGTTATCTTTGACGACAAGGGCTCCGTTGTTACTTCCGCTTCCAAGAGCTCCAAGGAGTTCCCCCGCCGCGGGCCGGAATTCGAAGAGTTTGACCCCATCGCCAACTGGGAGAGCTGCGCGGACTGCATCAAGGCCGCCATCGAAAAGGCTGGCATTGATCCCAAAGATCTGCTTGGTCTGGGTATCACCTCTTTCGGCAACGGCATGACCGTCGTCGGCGAGAACGGCGAATATATCTGCCCCGGCGCCTTCTCCACGGACTATCGCGCGGACGACTGCATCGAGATGATCAAGAAGGAAGGCAACTACGACAAGATCAACGCCGCCACCAAGGGCAACCTCTATTCCGGCGAGCCCGGCGCCATCATCCGCTGGCTCAAAGAGCATGAGCCCGAGACCTATGCCAAGATCGGCCACATCTTCTGCTTCAAAGATTGGCTGGCTTTCAAGCTCACCGGCGTCGCTGCCGCTGACTTGAACTGCATCGGCGGTTCCGCTCTGGTCGACCTGGACAAGATGGAATACACCCAGGAGATTATGGACTGGTACGGCATCCCTGAGATGTTCGACAAGCTGCCCAAGCTGGCCAACGACTCCTCTGAGGCCATCGGCTATGTCACCAAGGACGCCGCTGCCCGCACCGGCCTGGCTGAAGGCACCGCGGTTGTCGCCGGCATGATGGACATCCTGGCCTGCCTGGTTGGCGCTGGCGCCACCGAGAAGGGCGTGTTCACCGCCATCGCCGGCACCTGGTCCATCAACGAGACCTGCAACGACGATATGATCGTGAAGCCCGGCGTGTTCAACATGCCTTACCTCTACAGGGGCAAATACCTGCTCTCCGCTAACACCGGCGCCTCCGCCTCCAACTATGAGTGGTTCGCCAACGAACTCGGCGGCACCGCCAAGATGGAAGGCGAGAAGCGCGGCGTGTCCCGCTTCCAGGTTCTCAACGAGCTCATCGGCTCCATCAAGCCCGGCAGCACCCCCGTTATGTATCATCCCTTTGTAGGCCAGCCCTCCGTGCACGGCAAGGCCAAGGGCAACTTCTTCAACCTCAGCACCGCGACTTCCTACGCCGAAATCGCCTATGCTCTGGCTGAAGGCGTCACCTTCATCCATAAGTACCACTTCGAAGAGCTCATCAATGCCGGCCTCGAGCCCAAGCTCGTGCGCCTCACCGGCGGTATCGCCCGCTCCGACGAATGGGCTCAGCTCTTCGCCGACTCCCTCAACCTGCCCGTGGACTGCGTGGACTGCGACGAAGTCGGCGCCCTCGGTCTGGCCATGTGCGCTGGTATCGGCGCCGGTCTGTACAAGGACTACGACGATGCCATCGAGAAGTGCGTCCGTCTGCGCCCCCGCTTCTTCCCGAATGCGGAGACCGCTGCGGTTCTCCAGGAGCGCTATGAGGAGTGGAAGTACCTCATCAAGATCATGACCCCCTACTGGGATTACAAGGCCAGCAAGTAATTCAGCCCCATGAACAAAAAGCGAGTTAGGCTGCACAGCGCGAGCTGTGGGGAGACAGTGTAACAAGCTTCGGAACCACACAAAGCCCTGGACGGGAAGTGACGTCCAGGGCTTTTTTATTATACAACAAAAACCACCGGCTGTGCCGGTGGTTTTGATTGGGCGCTGTGATCTGGAGCGGATAAAGGCAGGCATCCACAGAGGGCCGGTTTTGACCTCTTTGTATATTGCGGGGCAAATCTGCGTCCTTGAATGTGCTGCAATCAGAAAATACTTTGAGGCCGGCGCTGGGCCGCGGCCTGCCGCAAACTGGGCGGGGCAGAGCGTATAGAGGACTGGCGCCAAGGCGCCGAAAAAAAGCGACGGGCAGCAAGCTGTGAAAACCGTGTTTAACGATTCACTTGGGATGGTTCAATAAGTATTCTAAATATGGGTATAAATATCGGGGTTTTGAAAAAATAATACGGATATATTGACAGGAATCAAAAGTCACGGTATATTTGGTGGTGAAGTAGTAAATTTAACATCGTTCAAAGCTGAACGTTAAAAAACTACTGTATGGCCATGCACCACCAAAGGAAAACAGGAGGACATCATCTATGACCAAGTATCTCATTGGCATTGACTGCGGCTGCACCTCTATCAAAGCGGTAATCTTTGATCAGACGGGGAATGTGATTACGACCGCCTCCAAGAGCTCCAAGGGCTTCCCCCGGCGGGGACCGGAATTTGAGGAGTTCGATGTGGAGGACCAGTGGAACAGTGCGGCCTCCTGCATCAAATCGGTCATTGAAAAGGCCGGGATTGACAGCGGGGACATCGCCGGAATCGGCATCACCTCCTTTGGCAACGGCTGTACCGTATTGGACAAGGACGGCAAAGCCCCCATCCCAGGTGCATTTTCCACGGATTACCGGGCCGATGGCGTCGTCGCCCGCTACAAAAAAGAGGGGAAGCTGGCCCGAATTGACGAGATCACCAAGGGCAGCTTGTATTCTGGCCAGCCCGGCCCGCTGCTGCGCTGGATCAAGGACAACGAACCCGAGGCGTATGGAAAAATTGCCTATGTTATGCTATTCAAGGACGTGCTGGCATTCTATCTCACCGGCGTGGCTTCGGGAGATCTGAACCTCTATGGCGGCTCTGCGCTGCTTGATCTTGAGACCATGGACTACTCTGCCGAGCTCATGGAGCTCTATGGGGTTCCGGAGATGCTGGATAAAATGCCCAAGCTCTCCGAGGACGCCTCCGTGGCCATTGGCTACGTGACGGCTGAAGCGGCGGAAAAAACCGGCCTGCCGGTGGGTGCGGCGGTCTCAGCGGGTATGTGGGATATTATGGCGGCCCATGTGGGCGCGGGCGCGCTGGAGGAGGGGGTTTTCACCTCCGTGGCCGGTACGTGGTCCATCAATGAGACCGCTTTGGATCATATGGTTGTTGCCCCTGGCGTGTATAACGCCCCTTATCTCTACAAGGGCAAATATCTCATCTCCGCTAACTCCGGGGCCTCCGCCTCCAACTATGAGTGGTTTGCCGATGCCCTGGGCGGCACCGCCCGAATTGAGGCGGAGAAGCGGGGAATTTCCCGCTTTGAGGCCCTCAATGAGCTGATCGGCTCCGTCAGGCCGGGCAGCACCCCCGTTATGTATCACCCCTTTGTGGGGCAGCCCTCGGTACATACCAGGGCCAAAGCCAATTTCTTCAACCTGAGCACCGCCACCACCTACGCTGAGATCGCCTATGCCCTGGCAGAGGGAGTGACCTTTATCCATAAGCACCACTACAGCGAGCTGATGAATGCGGGAATAACGCCCAAATTGGTCCGTCTGACGGGTGGTATCGCCCGCAGTGACGAATGGGCCCAGCTCTTTGCCGACTCCTTGAATCTGCCTGTGGACTGCGTGGACTGCGACGAGGTGGGCGCTTTGGGCGTGGCCATGAGCGCAGGAATTGGAGCCGGGCTCTATCGGGACTGGGACGACGCTATTGAAAAATGCGTGCGCCTGCGCCCCCGGTTCTTCCCGAACGCGGAGAATGCCAGGATCCTTCAGGAGCGCTATGAGGAGTGGGAGCTGCTCATTCGCGTTATGACGCCGTATTGGGACTATAAGCTGGGCCAGTAGATTATAATCCATGTGTGGAGGTTGGAAGAAACCTCCACATATCCTAACATGTTTACTGTTGACGATAAAAAAAATCCGTGGTATGATTAAAACATACAAAAAAGTGTTGTATGAAGATGGCCCGGGACGGGTACATACAACAAGGGCATGCGGGGATGAGCGGTTTTCCGCTGGGAGACATTTCCGGAGGTGCTCTGCAATTTTAAAAACGCCCTGTGTGAGAAGTGACACACAGGGCGTTTTTATGAGCGCTGCCCCCTTTCGCCCGCTGTATGGAAGTACGTTTATGTCTTATCTTTACAAGGTTCTGGTTGACACTCAAAATTAAAAGTGATATGATTTTCTTGTTCAAAAAAGTGTTTTCTCTTGCGGCGATATCTTAATAACTGTCATTTTATCTAATAAGTTTATTGACATCACTC
>JAHZEH010000048.1:0-286 GCA_019421925.1 Clostridia bacterium | reverse complement strand
GTTTCTTTTGGTGAACCCATATTGATTTTATATGCAAACGCCGGATCTGTCTCTTTTTCACAAAAGGACTGATCTGTCTTGTTTCATACTGCGATCCTGCCGGGCGGCTTGACAGGCGAGTCGTTCGGTTTAGAGAGAATAAAAACACACGGGAGGAAAACAAATGGCAAAGTATCTGATGGGTATCGACGCTGGCAACACTTCCACCAAAGCAGTTCTGTTTGACGTGGATGGCAACTTCATCGCGTCCGCCAGCAAGAGCGCGAAGGAATATCCCCGCCGCGGC
>JAHZEH010000047.1 GCA_019421925.1 Clostridia bacterium | reverse complement strand
TGGCCCGCAGGCTGCTCCGCGCGCATGCCTGCGGGTCCTCTTTATTTACACATTGATGATTTCAGGGATATGCTTGGCAAACGGCAAGAACCTGCCGCGTATATCCTCTGTTCTCACCTTCATATACCCGGTCGTTGTACCGTCGCTGCATCCATACCACTCCTCCTCTAAAACGTCCCGGTCAAAGACAATTTGCACTCTCTGCTCCTGATCCAGAAGGCTGCTGAAAACAGTGGCCGCTCCGATCTTTGTTCCAAGAATTTTTTCCATCTGTTCTGCCGGGGCAAACGAAACGCGGGATACGCCAAGGGCGGCGCTGAAATCTTTGGATCGAAAGGGCTTATTTCCAACCGTAATGAACAGATAGTAATTGGTTTGCCCCCGGTTGCAGAGGAACAGTGTTTTTACCATCTTCATGTGGAGCTTTTCATCAATGGCAGTACAATCCTCCATTGTTATCGCTTCGTCCGTATCAACGCGCTCAAAGTCTATCTGAAGCTCCGTCAGCGTCCGATAGACCAGCTCCTGAAGCGGGGTCTTAAAGCTGCCGGGCGCCTTCTTCTGAATTTCGCTTATATAAAACATGGATTTTGGGCCCTCCTCCTTGTAATCTCTGCGCCCACATTGTATCATCTCATCATGAATTACAAAAACGAATGTTTATCATATAGCCCATGATGAATTCAGATAGATAAGGAGGAGCGATACCATGGATATGAATATTCAAAAATATAGGGCGTTTGTAAAAACCGTTGAGTACGGCAGCTTTACAAAAGCCGCCGGGATTCTGCACTATTCCCAATCCGGCATAAGCCGTATGATCCATGATCTGGAGAAGGAGTGGAACATTGTCCTTCTGGAACGCGGAAAGTCCGGCATCAAGCTGACAAGCGACGGGATGAAATTGCTCCCCCATGCAAAAAGCGTCTGCCGGGAGTATGAAAAGCTGCAAATGGAAGTAGACGGGTTAAATGGCCTGCAATCGGGGCTGATCCGTATCGGTACCTTCTCAAGCGCAGCGACGCACTGGCTGCCTAACATCATCAAGGAGTTTCAAAAATCATATCCCAACATCGACTACGAGCTGCTGCTGGGGGATTATACGGAAATAGAAGAATGGATATTGGAGGGGCGCGTTGACTGCGGCTTTCTCCGTCTTCCGGCGCATCCGGATTTTGAAACGATTTTTCTGGAGCAGGACAGGCTGCTTGCCATCCTTCCTGAATCCCACCCGTTGGCCGGCCATGAAACCTTCCCCGTGGCAGCTCTCTGCGGAGAACCGTTTATACTCCTGGAAAAAGGCGCAAAAGCTGAAATTTCTGAGATCTTCGATCGTCTTCATGTAACCCCCAAAGTGCGTTTCACAACCTGGGACGACTACGCTGTCATGTCCATGGTTGAGAGCGGGCTCGGCATCAGTATTTTGCCGGAACTCATTTTAAGACGCGTACCTTATCGGATTATCGCCAGGGAATTGGAGATTCCCGCATACCGGAAAATAGGGTTCGCGCTGCGCAGCCGGAAAAGCGCATCCCTTGCGGTGAGGCGGTTCCTGGATTATTCGCAGTACCGCTGATTTCCCGTCATACGGAGGGCGCGTCAGGCCGGGCCCCTCTCCTTCCCCTCCATAAACCAGAAATTCCTGTCCCGAAAGAGATACACCCGCTTGCCGCAGACCGAGCAGGTATAGCGGATGCCCTGGCCTCCCACTTTGGTGGAGACAGCAGGCCGGATATCCACAATACTGTCCACCGTAAACTGACGGCCATCCTCCCAGGTGATTCTCTGGGGGCGGATCACTCCCGCCTCGTCAAATTCCGCCAATACCCGCACAAACACCTTTCTCATCCCCGTCCCCCCTTACCAGACATCCGGCGTCTCCTGAAACCCCGCCGGGTAGATGATGTTCTCCTCCTTGGGATTGAGCGCGCCGAAAGGCGTGCCCAACAGTGCCCCGCGCATGACCGCTTTCTGCCCAAACCGCCGGCGGATCTCGTCCACAGCGCTCTCCATCTGGGCGTTGCGGGCCCGCTCCGCAGAGCCGTCGTCCAGACAGCAGAGCTGAACCTCCCTGTCCTCCCCCGTCAGATGAAACCCCGCTACGCCCACGCTGCGCACCGGTCTCTCCCAGTGGTAGCTGGCGCAAAAGAGCTCCATGGCCAGCCCCGCGATCTCCCCGGAGAGATTGGTAGGCTTTCTCAGCCGTTTCTGCCGGGTATAGGTTTGGAGTTCACAGTCCCTGACGCTGATGGCTACGCCGCCGCAGCGCAGCCCGTGGGCGCGCAGCCGGGCGGCGACCGATTCGGCCAGCACGTAAAACATGAGCTCCGCGTCCCTCGGGCAGAGCAGGTCCCGGGGCGGCGTCATGCTGTTGCCAATGGATTTGACCGCCGCGCTCTCGCCCATGCGCAGGACAGGGGCGTTCTCCTCCCCTCTGGCATATGTCCCCAGGGTATCCCCCCATTTGCCGAGCAGCATACGCAGCAGCGTCCGGTCTGCCCGGGCAATCTCCCCGATGGTGAATATTCCCACACGGTTGAGTTTCCTCTTGGTCACCCTGCCCACATAGAGCAGCTCCTCCGCCGGCAGGGGCCACACCTTCTCCCGGAAGTTTTCCCGGCTGATTACTGTGGTGGCGTCCGGTTTTTTCATATCGCTGCCCAGTTTGGCAAACACCTTATTGAAGCTGCCGCCCACGGAGATGGTGGCGCCCATCTCCTCCCGCACAATATCCCGGAAAAGATCAGCCATCTCCTCCCCTCCCCTGCCGCACTGGGAGACGTCCAGCCAGGCCTCGTCCAGGCCAAAGGGCTCAATTTTATCGGTATAGCGGGCATAGATATCTCTGACCTGGGAAGAAAAGCGCATGTACCGCTCAAAATCAGGGGGCAGGCAGATCAGGCCGGGACACTTTTTCCGGGCCTTCCAGATGGGCTCCCCAGTTTGAACCCCGCAGGATTTGGCCAGGATATTCTTGGCGAGGATAATCCCGTGGCGCTCCTCCACCGAGCCCGCTACGGCCACGGGGCTCCCCGCCAGCTCCGGATGGCGCTGGCATTCCACGCTGGCATAAAAATTATTCAGGTCGGCATGCAAAATGACTCGCTCCATCGTTTTCCTCCATTTTTCCAAACAAATGTTTCTGTTCGATTTCATTTTACGATTATATGTTCGTTTTTGCAAGAGGGAAACATTTCCTTTTTTTCCTCTTGCCTCCCCACGATCGTGTATAATAAAATAAAAAAATCTCCCAAAGGAGTGCTTATCTTGGCAAAAATTCAATGGAAGGGCGGAGCGCTGCTCGGCCCTCTGCCCCCCGCCCTCATCGTATGCGGCACCCTCGAGCATCCCAATGTCATGACCGCCGCCTGGACGGGTATCCTTAACACCATACCGCCCAAGACCTACGTATCCATCCGCCCCGAACGCTACTCCCACGGCATCATCCGGGAGAGGGGAGAGTTCTCCATCAACCTGACCACCGCTTCCATGGTGTATGCCGCGGACTTCTGCGGCGTCCGCTCGGGCAGGGACTGCAACAAATTCGCCCTGACCGGCCTCACCCCTCTGCCCTCCTCCGCGCTGAGCTGCCCAGTGCTCGCCCAGAGCCCCGTCAGCCTGCTGTGCAAGGTCTCTGAGACCGTGCCCCTGGGCTCCCACGATATGTTCCTGGCGGACATCGTGGCGGTGGAGGTGGACGACCAATATCTGGATCAGGCGGGCAAGCTCCACCTGGAGCGCTGCGAACTCGCCGCTTATGCCCACGGGGACTATTACGCCCTTGGAAAACGCCTGGGCAGCTTCGGCTACTCCGTGCGCAAAAAGCCCCAGACCAGAGATAAAAAAAAGCGCAGGCCCAAATAGAGGGTCCTGCGCAGGCAGCGAAAGGACGCCGGCGAACATTCGCCGGCGTCCTTAGTGCAGTCAGGTATACAGTGAAAAGATCTTACTTGCCGAGAGCCGCCTTGCGGGCTTTGCCGAACTCGTCGGCCAGCATCATGGCGTTGAACAGATCCTTGGGCGTCACGTCGAAGTTGTGGTGCTCCATGTTGTTGCCGGGGGCGCACTGGCCAACGCACCAGTCATAGAAGCGCTCCTTGGAGACGTCCTGGAGATCCAGATCGGCGAAGCAGACGGGCAGGCCAACCTTGACCATGAAGTCCACAGTCTTGAGGGTGAAGTCCATATCCACGTCGGGATCAAGCATGAGCTGGGTCACGATACCCATGGCAACCTTCTCGCCATGCATATGGTGATGGGCCTCGGGGAAGTCCGCCAGGGAGTTGCCCAGCACGTGAGCGGTGGCGACGCCGCAGCTCTCCCAGCCGATACCGGAGAGCAGGGTGGTCGCTTCAACAACCTTCTCAAAGGCGGGGGTGACGGCGCCGGCCTTGATGGCCAGGCAGGCCGCCTCAGTGTACTCGACCAGCACGTCGTAGCACAGTTTGGCCATAGCCAGAGCGGTCAGCGTGGGACGGCCGCCGGAGCAGGCGACAGCATGGGTGGCGTAGCAGGCCTTGGCCTCGACATAGGTGGCGAGGGCATCGCCCACACCGGCGAGGAACATATGGACAGGAGCAGTGATGCACACCTCGGTGTCCACCAGGATGATCTCAGGGTTGGCGGGCCACAGCTCGAAGCTGTTGAAGCTGCCGTCTTCATTGTACCATACGGTGCAGGCAGAGGTGGGGGCGTCGCTGGAGGCGGCGGTGGGAACGATCACGTTGCGCAGGCCGGCGTGGTTTGCGGCCGCCTTGGAGATATCAAGCGCCTTGCCGCCGCCCAGACCGATGACGATGTCGCAGCCCTTCTCCTTGATGTCGGCGACGATGTTGGCGCACTCCTCATGGGTGCACTCGCCGGGGAGCATCCTCTCAGCCGCTTCCATGCCCGCTTCCTTCAGGGAGGCATACACGATGTCCGCCGTGGCGGCACGGGTGCGCTTGCCCCACAGGAGCATGGGTTTCTTTACGTTAAAGGGCTTAATCAGTTCGCCAAGTTCCTTGAGAACGCCTTCACCCTGAATATACTTGCCCGGAAATACAGCTGCCTTTTTCATCAATGTTTCCTCCTGTTTTTTGTGTGGGATGTTTAAGATGTTCTGGAATTGCCGTGATTGAAGATGTAGCGCCTTACCTCATAAAAGCAACAAGATTCGCAATTGATATATCACTATCAATTGGACAGTTAAATCATACTACAAGAATTTGTAGGATGCAAGGGGTGACGCTAAAATTTGTTCGTTTTTTTACAAACTCCTTTATTATAAGCATTCTCCCTGAAATTTGGAGCAGCTTTCCGTATATTCGGCACATTCATCTCATCACGACCGTCTCCGCCCCATCGCCTCCCCTACGCCCGCGGACGGGTGGGCGAATCCTGCCGAGTGCGCCCGACTCCCTTTCAAACGCCGCTCAAATGTGTTATCATACCCTCAGTGCCTCAAATGTTTTGCCCACAGAAAGGGGGAAGCACATGTCTATCGTGTCTTTCGAAGATTGGAAGCAAAAAAAGCAGAAGGCCTCGGCGTTCAATTCCCGCGGCGGCCTGCGTGAAGATATTGCCCTCAAAGAGGAATACGGCTATGATCTCTGCGTCTTTATCGCAGAGGAGCGCAGCGCACCCGAACCCAACTCCTCCCAGCTCGACCAGCTCTGGCAGGATCTGCGCGCCCTCATGGCCTCCCTGCCCCATGAGCATGCCTATCACTATTTCAAGGCCTTCGAGGCCTTTTGCGCCGAGGACGAGACGGCCTTTCTGCAGAGCTTCGACCGCTATTTGGAGAGCGAAAAGCAGCTGGAACCCAAGCTGGCGAACTGCGACTGGTGGATCGACTGCTTTGTATGGGTGTTCACGCCCGCCTTCCCCGGTATGTACGGCAGGGTGGCGGAGCTCTTCTTCAAGCACTGGCCCCTGTGCTCCATGGGCTGGGTGTGCGAGGCCCTGGAACAGTCCGAGGCGGATGAGGAGAATTTGGAGCTGGAGCTGGACCTGCTCATGCTGGCCCTGACGGACGATCCCAAGTGTTACCTGGCCCACTATCTCATCGCCACCATCTATTACGACCTGCGCCTCTGGCGCAGCGCCCTGCCCTACTTTGAAAAGGCCGCAGGCAGCACCATGTACAGCCAGGACGCCGCCTTCTATTTCGACTACGCCTGGGCAGCCGACAAGGCAGGCAAATACTCCCTGGCGGTGGACCTGTACAACTCCTGCCTGCTGCTGGATGAGACCTATCCCTGCGCCGTCAACAATCTGGGCTGCGTCTATCTGCACATGAACAAGGACGAGGAGGCCCTCTCCCAGTTCACCCGGGCCATCCGCCTGGGTCTGGACGGCGGCCTGCCCTACCGCAACACGGTCTCCGCCCTGGAGAAGCTGGGCCGCTATGACGAAGCCATTCAGTTCATCTCCCAGAACGTACAAAGCGGACGCCTGAGCCACCGCTATGAGGTGGAGCTTCCCCGCCTGCGCACCCTGCGGGACTCCGCCGCCCCCGGCCAGATGATCGACCAGCCCTCCGCCTCCGGTAAGGACAGCCGGACCGATCAGCCCATGTTTGAAAAGCACACCATCGCCGCCGAACTGCAGCGCCGCCTGGAGCGGGGCGAAAACCTCTTCGGCCGCGCTCTGCGGGTCTATGAGGACGACCGGGGTTACGGCCGGGAGTACTATCTGCCGGGCGCCGGACGCATCGACCTGCTCTGCTGCGACGACAGCGGCCTTTGCGTCATCGCCATCGCTGCGGGCGAGGCGGATGAGCGCACCCTGCTGCGGCTGCTGCGCCAGATCTCCGCGGTGCGCAAAACCCTGCCCAAGCGGTGGAAAAAAGTCTCGGGCATCATCGTGGGCCACGGGGTCAACCCCTCCATCCACCTTCTGCACACAGCCCTCAGAACAGAGGATATCCGCATCTACGATCTGGGCTTCTCCCTGACGGAGATCAAATAGCCCCAACGGCATATAAACATAGAACTATAAACAGAAAGAGGGTTTCCGGTCAGCCGGAAACCCTCTTTCTACAGGATTTGCGCCGTTAAGCCACTTTGGCGCCGGTCTGTGCCGGCAGGGCCTTGGCATTCTCCGTTTGGGGCAGCACTTCCGCCGCCCTGATCTCGCCCGCCCTGGTGAGGGCAATCTTGGTGGCCACTGGGCCGACCAGCTCATATACCAGGGTCGCGCACAGCACAACCGCGCGGATGGCCGCGCCGTACTGGGGCAGCGCCGTCATGGCCATCTGGGCCATACCAATGGCCACGCCGGCCTGGGGCAGCAGGGTAATGCCCAGGTATTTGCGGATATTGGGATCAGCCTTGACCATCCTCGCCCCCATGTAGGCGCCAAACCACTTGCCCACCGAGCGGGCTGCCAAATACAGCACGCCCAGCAGGCCCACCGTGGGCAGGACAGCCAAGTCAAGCCCCGCGCCGGAGAGCACGAAAAAGAGCATATAGATGGGGGGCGTAAAGCGTTCACAGCCCTCCATCACAGCGTCCGACTCGCCGCTGAGGTTGACAAACACAGCGCCCACGGCCATGCAGACCAGCAGCGACGAGAGCCCCCACAGGTCGGAGAGGGCCACCCCTGTCAGCACCGCGGCGATGGAGATGCAGAGGCGGTTGGCCCGGGATTTGAAAAAGCGCATGGCCAGGGCCACCACACCGCCCAGTACTCCGCCCGCCGCCAGGGAGAGCAGGATCTCCAGCAGGGGCTGCACCACCGTGGAGTAGACGCCCAGGGCCGCGCCGGATGCCAGGGACTGGGCCACGGCCACGGAGAGGGAGAAGACCATCAGTCCCACCGCGTCATCCATGGCGACGACAGGCAGCAGAGTATCCGTCACCGGGCCCTTGGCTTTATACTGCCGTACCACCAGAAGTGTGGCAGCCGGGGCAGTCGCGGCAGCAATCGCGCCCAGCGTCAGGGCCAGGGGGGCGTCAAATCCGGCCAGCAGAAGCACCGCATCCACCAGGGCCACCGCGCAGAGGGCCTGGCAGAGGGTAATAGTGATGCACTTGGAGCCAATTTTTTTGAGATGGCTCCATTTGAACTCCCCGCCGATGGAGAATGCGATAAAACCCAGGGCAATGGTAGTAATAATCTCCAGATCGGCCAGGCCCTGTTCGCTCACCAGCTTGAGCACATAGGGCCCGACAATCAGACCGGCCACCAGATAGCCGGTCACATTGGGCAGTTTGACCCACTTGGCGACGCGCGTCATCAGCAGGCCCACAATCATGGCCGCTGACAGACTCAACAAGATGTTCATGATTTTCTCCCCTTTTCGTGAAAAATTAAAAAATTTATTCCATAAAAAAGGCCCCCGGAAGGGGGCCTTGGAATGTCCTCTTGGGAAACCTCACATAGATTACGCCTGATTTCCGTCCGCGTCAAGGAGATTATACATTTTTTTGAAAGTTAATTCCGTCACAAGAAATTACTTCCCCCGTCCCTCCTTCCCGCGGAAGCAGGGAGCGTATTTTGCAGCCAGCCGTATAGCCTCCACCATGCTCACACAGCTCGCAATCCCCTTGCCCGCGATGTCGAACGCGGTGCCATGGTCCACGCTGGTGCGCAGGAAGGGCATGTTGTTGGTCAGCGCAATCGTACGCTCAAAGTCCAGCGTCTTGGTGGCGATATGCCCCTGGTCGTGATAGAGGGAGAGCACGGCGCTGTACTTGCCCATCAGGGCCTGGTGGAACACGGAGTCCGCCCCAATGGGTCCCTCCACCGCATATCCCAGGGCCTGTGCCCTGTCGACGGCGGGCCTGATGATCCGCTCCTCCTCGGAGCCGAACATGCCCCCGTCCCCGCAGTGGGGGTTGAGGGCAGCCACGGCCATTCTGCCCTCCGTGACCCCCAGACGGCGCAGGGCGTCCGTACAGCGGGCGATAAAGTCCACCAGCCCCGCCTCCGTGATGGAATCCGGCGCCTCCCGCAGGGAGATATGGCGGCTGTAGAAGAACACCCGCATCCCCCGCGTCTCAAACATGGTCAGGGGGTCTCTGGTTCCCGTGAGCTTGGCAAACATCTCCGTATGCCCAATAAAGGGGACGCCCCCCGCCCGCAGCGCCATCTTGTTGACGCTGGTGGTGGCCACGGCATCCACCTCCCCCGCCATGGCCAGCTCAATCGCCCTCTGGACATACTCGAAGGAGGCGCGGCCCGCGCCGGCCTGCACCGCGCCCAGCCGCAGCCCGTCCAGATTCACGTTCGCCAGATCCAGCACATTGACAACCCCCGTCCGGTAATCCCCCTCCGCCGGGCTGTTTACCGGGTGGATGCGCACGTCCTCCAGCCCGCTGTACTCCCTGGCCAGGTTTAAAACGCCTGCATCCCCCACCACAAAGGGCCGGGCCCACCGGTATACCTCCTCCTTCCGCAAAGCTTTGACGATGATCTCCGGACTGATGCCGCAGGGATCCCCCATAGTAATACCAATGACCGGTCTCTCCATCCGCTTGCTCCTCCTCCCATACTGTTTCTTCCATTATAGGGGTTTTGGTGCTATAATGGAAAACAAAAATAAAAGGAGCGTCCACGATGAGCAATTACCACATTGATACCAAATGCATCCAGGAGGGTTATCAGCCCGGCAACGGCGAACCCCGCGTGCTGCCCATCTATCAGAGTACCACCTTCAAATACGATTCCGCGGAATATCTGGGCAAACTCTTTGACCTGGAAGTGGACGGCTTCTTCTATTCCCGCCTGGCCAACCCCACGGTGGCGGCCGTGGAGAACAAAATTGCCGCCCTGGAGGGGGGCGTCGGCTGCATTCTGACCTCCTCCGGCCAGTCCGCCAACTTCGTGGCGGCCATCAACATCTGCCAGGCGGGGGATCACATCGTCTCCGCCAGCGCCATCTACGGCGGCACCTTCAACCTCTTCAGCGTCACCCTGCCCAAGATGGGGATTGAGTGCACCTTTGTGGACCCGGACGCCCCTGCTGAGGAGATCGAAAAAGCTTTCCGCCCCAACACCAAGATGGTGTTCGGCGAGACCATCTCCAACCCTGCGCTCAAGGTGCTGGACATTGAGAAGTTTGCCGCCCTGGCCCATGCCCACGGCGTGCCCTTTATCGTGGACAACACATTCCCCACCCCCATCAACTGCCGCCCTCTGGAGTGGGGCGCGGATATCGTCACCCACTCCACCACCAAGTACATGGACGGCCACGCCGTCGTGGTGGGCGGCGCCATTGTGGACGGCGGAAAGTTCGACTGGACGAACGGCAAGTTCCCCGAGCTGACCGAACCGGATCCCTCCTATCACGGCATCAGCTATACCGAGCGCTTCGGCGCGGCCGCCTATTTGACCAAGGCACGGGCCCAGCTCATCCGCGACTTGGGCGTACCCATGCAGGCCCAGGGCGCTTTCCTGCTCAACCTCGGCCTGGAAACGCTGCATCTGCGCATGCCCCGCCACTGCGGCAACGCCCTTGCCGTGGCCCAATACCTGGAGCAGAACGACAGGATCGCCTGGGTCAATTACCCCGGCCTTCCCAGCAACCAGTACTATGAGACGGCCCGCAAGTACATGCCCCACGGCACCTGCGGTGTTATTTCCTTCGGCGTCAAGGGCGGCAGGGAGGCTGCCGCCAAGTTCATGGAGGCCCTCAAGCTGGCCAACATCGTCATTCATGTGGCCGATGCGCGCACCTGCGTCCTCCATCCCGCCAGCACCACCCACCGCCAGCTCACCGATGAACAGCTTGTGGAGGCGGGCGTCTCCGGCGACCTGATCCGCATGTCCGTGGGCATCGAGAATATTGCCGACATC
>JAHZEH010000046.1:704-10958 GCA_019421925.1 Clostridia bacterium | reverse complement strand
GGTGTTGCCCACATCAAATGCCTCGCCCCGGGCGGTCAGATACCCCTCGTTCATCCAGCGGGCAAAGCGCGCCGCCAGGTCCTCCCAGTCCGCCTTCCCACAGGCGGTGATGCTGTCCATCTGGCAAAGGGTCATGCTGGTGTCGTCCGACCAGGTGCCCGCGGGTTGGTCATAGGTCCCCCCGGACAGCATACCCCGGACGGGGTTCCTTGAGAGTGCCTCCCGGGTGGCGAACTCCACCGGCACGCCCAGCGCGTCGCCGACGCAAAGGCCCAATATGCCGCTCAATACGGCCTCGTTCCACGGTTGCAGCATTGTGCTCCCCCTTCCTCACGCTCAGTTCCGGCACCGGCCTTTCAAAAAGCCGCGCAGCGCCTCCTCCTCCCCGGTCAGGTTGCCCTGCACCAGTTCGGGCTTCCCCCCTCCCCTGCCGGAGAAGGCGGCGTTCAGTTCCTTTCCCAAAGGCCGCATGTCCCTGCTCTTGCTGCCCAGGGCGTAGCGCACCAATCCGCCGTCCGGTGAAAAGGCCGCCGCCACAGGGGCGCGCTCCATCGCCAGGACGCACAGCCTGCGCACCTCATCCGAGGTAAGCCCCGGCTCGAAGAGACAGAGGAGCTCCCCCTCCGGGGCCTGGCCCGCCACCCGTGCGGCAAGTATCTCCCCCTGGAGGCTGTCCACCCTCTGCCGCAGGGCGACGGTCTCGGCCAGCAGACGCTCCACCGCCCCGGCGACCTCGCAGGGCTTGACCGACAGCAGGGCGGAGACAGCATAGACGCTGTCGTTCTTCTCCCGGTAGTCCGCAAGTGCCCGCGCACCGCAGACCAGGTTCATCCGGGTCCCCCCTTTATGGCGCACGGCCCCGAACAGCTTGATGCAGCCGATCTCGCCGGTGGTCCTGGTGTGGGTGCCGCAGCAGGCGCACACGTCGCAGCCCGGCACCTCAACGATGCGGACAGAACCGGTGAGCTCTTTTTTGCTGCGGTATCGCATCGACTGGAGGGCGGGGCCGTCCGGCCAGAGGGAGAGCACGGGCAAATCCCGCTGCACCGCCTCATTCGCCAGGCGCTCCACCTCGTCGATCTGCCCGCGGGTCAGTTCCCCGGAAAAATCAATGGTCACACAGTCCGCCCCCATGTGGAAGCCAACGTTGTCATAGCCGTACAGCCCGTGGACAAGACCGGATACAATGTGCTCCCCCGTGTGGTGCTGCATGTGGGAAAAGCGGCGGGGCCAGTCAATCTCCCCCTCCACCCGGCTCCCCGCCGCCAGCGGACCGGAAAGGACATGGACAATCTCCTCCCCTCTCTCCCGCACATCCAGCACGGGGATGCCGCCCAGAAAACCGTGATCCGCATTCTGTCCGCCCCCCTCGGGATAAAAAGCCGTTCGGTCCAGCACCACCTCAAAACCGGCTTCCACCGGTTCACAGCGCAGCACCCCGGCCAGGAATTTTGTCATGTGGCTGTCCTGATAATACAGTTTTTCCGTTCCCATCTGTAACATCCTCCTAGTCCTGTATTTTACATGGATCCCACGCAAAAGTCCATGCGCCCGGGCCAAGCCCATAAAAAAACCCCCGCGGTTGCGGGGGTTATGGCTGTCCGGCAGGGAGTGCCCTTCAAAACAAGCCGTTCGGGAACGTCAAATCCGCTCTTTTTCAGCCTGCTCCACAAAACAGACGACCGCCTCCCTTACGAAACCGGCAAGTCCCTCCTGGATATTCTCATAGAAGGCCCGGAAGCGCTCATCCTTCCCATAGCCCTCGCCCAATCCCCGGTAGACCTCCAGCGTATAGAAGTCCCCGTAGTTCTGGAGAAAGGCAAAATGGCGGGCGGCCAGGGCCTGGGCCTGCTCCCCCCGGGGGCTCTCCCCGGCCCGGCAAAGGGCTCCGAAGGCCTGATAAATGGCGCTGCCCTCCTCCTCCAGGGACTGGAACTGCTCCCGGTCGAGGGCGAGCAGGCGGGCATTGGATTCGTCCATCGCCCTGTCCCCATATTTGGCGCGGATCTCCGCGCCATATTGCGACTCATTGCGCTCCACCTTTTCGCGCACAAAGCCGTCGAATTTATCCTGGTTTTTCATAGTTTTTCCCTCCTGCAGCGCGTTCAGGCTGCGGTCTATGGTAGCAAGCAGCCGGTCCAGCCGCTCCCGCCTCCGGAGCAGGGCGGCGCGGTGCTGGGCCAGGGCCCTTTCCCGGTCAAAATCCGGGCTCTCCAGCAGGGTCTTGATCTGAGCAAGGGGCAGATCCAGTTCCCGGTAAAAGAGGATCTGCTGAAGGACGTCCAGATTCTTCTCGTCATAGAGCCGGTATCCCGATGGAGAGAGCCCCGCCGGCCGGAGCAGGCCAATCTCATCGTAATAATGCAGCGTGCGCACGCTGACCCCGGCCATGCCGGCCACCTGTTTGACGGTATAGCTCAGGATAATCCCTCCTCTCTCTTCCCCGCATTCTAACCATAAACCATCCCGCGGCGTAAGGGTCAACCACTTTTTTTACACAGTATAGCATGGAGCCCCGCAATTTTTCCATTCCTCCTTGACAGGATCCCCGGCACATGGTACTCTATCCACAGTTAGTTTATGCTAACCGATTGGGGGAGAACATCTTTTTTCCTGCATAGTTAGTTATATCTAACAAAAGGAGGCGCCTATGTTCCCTGATTTTGCGTCCCTGGAACGGCTTCTGGCTTTCCACTGCGCGCCCGCCCTGGCCGGTATCAAACCCGCCTGCCTGGTGTCCCTGCCGGTTCGGGGCCGCTCCTCCCTCTCCAGGGAGCTGGCCGGGTTGGGGGCAGAGCTGGCCGCTGCATCCATCCGTCTCTTTCCCCTGTGTGCCTGCAAAAACCGCCTGCTGCTTTTGGTGTTTCGCACGAACCGGCTCCAGGAACACCTGTCCAGCCCGGAACCAGCTGCCTTTTTACGGAAATACGGCTACGCCGATCCCTCCAATTTGCGGCGGGCCCTGGCCCATCTGCGGCGAAATTTCTCCCCGCCGGGAGGA
Source organism: Clostridia bacterium (assembly GCA_019421925.1). Taxonomy (GTDB): domain Bacteria; phylum Bacillota; class Clostridia; order Christensenellales; family CALWSW01; genus JAHZEH01. The sequence goes on along the minus strand of JAHZEH010000046.1, from coordinate 7,957 downwards.
TTTCCCCATGAGATCGGTGTCTTCCTGGGTTACCCCCTGGAGGACGTGCGCGGCTTCATTGCAGGGGGCGGGGAGGGCTGCAAGCTGTGCGGGTATTGGAAGGTCTACGGGGACGTGGAGCGGGCCCGCCAGTCTTTCGCCCGTTATGACCGCTGCCGTGCCGCCCTGTGCGCCCGGATAGATCAGGGCAAGCGCCTGCCCGATATTTTTTGTAGACCCAGGAATCTCCAAAGGAGGACTTTTATCTCATGAATCACATCGCCATCATTTTCTGGAGCGGCACCGGCAACACAGAGGCCATGGCAGCCGCTATCGCCAAGGGCGCCTCAGATGCGGGCGCCGCAGTGGAGCTGTTCAGCGTGGAATCTGTCACCCCTGAGAGCGCCCTGGCCCACGACATGCTCATTCTCGGCTGCCCCGCCATGGGCAGCGAGGTGCTGGAGGAGGAGGTCTTTGAACCCTTCTTCACGGCCCTGGAGGGTTCTCTCCAGGGCAAAAAGCTCGCTCTTTTCGGCTCCTACGGCTGGGGGGACGGCGAATGGATGCGCTCCTGGCAGAATCGCTGTGCTGCCGCAGGAGCGGCGCTCATGGGCAGCGGCCTGACGGCGGAAAACGCCCCCGATCCCGACGCCCTCGCCCAGTGCGAGGCCCTGGGCAGAGAGGCCGCCTCCTTCTGAACCACAGCGGACCCGGGCCGTCCTGCCCGTTCCCAATAGGATCCCCCTTCCATGAGAGACGACATTCCCAAAACACGAAAACCGGAGAGGAAATCCCCCTCCGGTTTTTGCCGTTTCCAGCATTAACTCTGTTTTTTTTCAGCCTCCACCAGCTCCAGCACCCTGGCCGCCGTCAGCGAGTCGATGACCAGCACGTCCAGCAGGTTGGCCCGCAGGGCGCAGTAGACTGCCCTGGCCTTTTTATAGCCCGAGATGCAGGCCATGACGCATTCCGCCTTGCGGATCTCGTCGATATGGATCCCCACCGTGCGGCCGTCCAGCTCCTGATCGCACACCTCGCCCCTCTCGTCAAAGAAGCGGCAGCAGATGCTGCCCACCGCGTTGCGCTCGGCCAGCATGGCCAAATCCTTGTCCCCCAGATAGCCTGCCTGGTACAGGCAGGAGCCCTCGTCAGGCAGAGCGATGTTGACAAAGAGCTTGTTGCAGGCGCTCCCCAGCTCCAGCATGCTGCGCAGCTTCGCATCATGGCGCAGAATGTCAAAGATGATGGCGCTGTCCACCATGGCGGGACAGGGCAGGGTATAGGCCGCCTTGGCCCCCACCTTCCGGGAGAGGTTGCCCACAATCTCGCCCGCATAGCTGCGGCTCTTGGCGTTGTCAACGCTGCCCGTAAGCTGCACGATGAGCGATTCGGGCAGGGAGAGGGCGGGAAAGGAGCGGGTCATCTCGCAGAGCGTCCACCCCCAGCCCACGCCGATGCGGTCCCCGGGGTTCAAGAAGGTGGAGAGGTACTGGGCCCCGAGCTGAGCGGTGAGCTGGACCGCCAGTTCCTGATCGTCCTCCGGCACGGAGGCCACCCGGACGCCCTTGAGGTTGAACGCGGAGAAAAGCCGGCGCTCCATCTCGCTCATGCCGTCCTCGCCGCTGTCGATAAAAATTTTGACAATGCCCCTGGCCCTGGCCTCCGCCAGCATGCGGGATACCTTGGGCCTGGAAATACCAAACCGGCTGGCGATCTCCGCCTGGGTCTGGTCGTTTTCATAATAGAGCTTGGCTACCTCACTGAGTATTTTCCGTTCAGAATCCATATCGTTCCCTCATTTCCCCTCATGTGATTCAGGCTATCCAAACAAGGGAACGCTTCCGCCGGCCCTCGTTGCAGTCGTCATGTGTTCTTATTATATTTTATTCGGTCAAATCTTGCAAGCAGATTTTGAACAGATGTTCAAATCTACATAGTTCGGCTGATAATTTCAGAAATTCTATTTCTTAAATATTTTGTGTATACCTTCATTTTTTTGACGGAAACCGTTCATGGTTTTTCAATCATCCTGCCACGCCCTTGCCAATTTTCCCCAATAGAATAAGACTATCAAATCAAGGGAGTGATGCCATCGGAACCTAGTAGTAGCGCGAGAGACAATTCTTTACAAAACCTACCCCTCCATTCCTAATAACAAAGGCCCGGCATGCTTCCCTCATGCCGGGCCTTCCCTTGGGCCCTCCGGCCCCTATTGACGTTCGTAGACAGTGGTGACGCCGTCCTTTTCAAAAACCATCTCGTCGCCCCGCAGGGTACCTGTAAAGGCGCCGTTATCCATCACGAAGGTGATCTGGTCCTCTTGTACCGTATACGTACCGGCGGAAACCTGGTTTCCCTCCGCATCCTCCACGCGCGCCTGCCCATCCCCGACGATCATGACATAGTCGGGCAGGGCGGGGTCCTTCCATTCGCCCTCCGGCCCTTTTGCTTTGTCCTCCCCCCCGCACGCGCACAGCAGGCTCAGAAGCAAAACCGCAGCCATCATCAGCGCCAAAGTCTTTTTCATCCGGTCACACTCCTTCCAATCATTTCAACACATGTTATGAGCCGGGCCGGCGCGCCATTCATAAAATTACAACAAACTCTTAACAGACCCTCAACAGACCGTCCATCTCCCTGCCAAATCCAGCCAGTACAATAGAGTCAATCAAACGGAAGGGAGATGACGCCATAAAAAACGCCTGGCAACAAGCGATGATTCTTCACAATTACCCTCACCCTCCATTCCCTAATGGAAAAAGACCGGTCTCTCAGGAGTCCGGCCTTTTTCATTGTTTATGCCCCCCGAACCCTACTATAATGAGCTCATTCTTTCAAGGGAGGCCATTCATGGAATACATCCGCACGGACGGAGCCAGCAGGGACTTCATCACCCTCTGCTCCCTGCTGGACGCCTATCTGGACAGGGCGGCGGGGAAGACCGCGCCCGGCACGTCCCCCTCAATAATCTGCTCACAGACATCCACGACGTGTTCATCGCCTATGGCGGCGGCCGGCCCGTGGGGTGCGCCGGCTTCAAGGCCCACAGCCGGGAGACTGCGGAGGTCAAGCGGGTCTTTGTACGGGAGGACTGCCGGGGCAGGGGCATTGCCAGGGGCCCCATGCTCGCCCTGAAGAGGCTGGCGTATGAGAGAGGTTATTCCCGTCTTATCCTGGAGACGGCAAGGGAGCTGTCCGGGACTGTGGGCCTCTTTCGGTCCTTGGGCTGCCGTGACATTCCAAACTGCGGCTCCTGCCTTTGCACGGATGCCCCTCTGTGCATGGAAAAACGGCTGGACAAACGCCCCCTTAAATTTCTCCTGCGCCCCTGGCAGGAGGGGGATATCCCTTCCGTCGCCCACTATGCCAACAATCCCGCCATTGCCGCCAGTCTTCGGGATATCTTCCCTCACCCCTACACCCTGGAGGATGCCGGGGCCTATATACGGGGCTGCATGGAGAGAGGGCAAAGGCCAGTTATGCCGGGCCATCGTGACCGGCGGCGAGGCTGTGGGCAGTATGGGGATTTTTGTGGGCAGCGGCGTGTACCGGAGAAGTGCGGAACTGGGCTATTGGCTGGGAGAGGATTTCTGGGGCCGGGGCGTCATGAGCGCCGCCATTCCCCAGCTTTGCCGGGAAGCCCTGGAACGGTTTGATCTGGCTCGCATTTACGCCCAGCCCCTCGCTCACAACACCGGTTCCCGCCGGGCCTTGGAGAAGTCCGGTTTCGTCCTGGAGGGGGTTCTCCGTCAGAGTGTCACTAAGAACGGCGTGCTCTCTGACTCCTGCGTCTACGCGCTCCTCCCCTGACTTTCCCGGGTGCACACAAAAGGGGCGCTGAAATCAGCGCCCCTTTTAGAAGAGGAATGGAGGGTAGAAGGTATCATGAAGTTGCTTGCTGCTGTGTGCCCGCCCCTGAGCACAGTTAAAGGATACCGCAGCATTGCGGCGCAATCATGGCGTGCCCATGATTTTATTATGAAGAAATGTGGCCGGAGTTTTGCTCCGGCCATATTTGCGCCCCAATCCCCAATGTGCCAAAAAGAGGGCGGGGGGCGCTCTGCGCGCCCCCCGCCGGGAAGGGAGGATAGAAATTAACATGAAAAAAGTTTTACGCTGATGCTCACCCCTAAGCACAGCAACAGATTAACTCCCCGCTGTATATTGCCGGTGTCGTCCGGGTGGAATCTTTGTAAAATATTATTCCGGCCAAAAACAATAAGAGCGCCTGCTGGCGCCCTTACTGTAAGAGGAATGGAGGGTAGAAGTTTCATGAAGATGATTGCTGCTTGTGCCCACCCCTGAGCACGGTTTTATTGTACCCAAGGATTATGGCACTGTTATGGCATAAGGTTGGAAATTCTATGATTTAACGCTTTTATGCCTCAGTTCAGCCCGCCCCGCAGCAGGCGCAGGATTTCGTCCGTGGGCAATCCCGGCACCTTGTCAAAGATGGACCCGCTGATGCTCGTCACCCCCGATTGGAAATCCTTGCCCAGCACCGATTTGGCGTTGAAGGCATCTCGCCAGCCATCCCCATCCATCTCCCCGGTGGAGAGCTGAAAATGCAGATGGATACCCGTGGTGCCCCGGGACTGTCCGGTGTTGCCCACAACTGCGATAGGCGTTCCCGCAGGCAGCTCCGCCCCCGAGGCCAGGCAGGCCACGGCAAAATCGAGGGAGCCGGGCTGCAGGTGGAAGATCTCGCTGTAAACTGTCTCTCCGCCGATGGTGTGCTCCATGACGACGCTGTTGCCCCGGGTGGCCGCCCCTCCTCCAACCTCGGTGTTGTACAGGCCGGGGATATCCGGGTACTCCTTGGCGAGGGAGTAGTTGAACTTGTTGTAGGTATCGCTGCCGCTCCATTTTCCATAGGTGTTGCGGTCATAGTGGAAAACCCCCACCACCTTGCCGGGTGCGAAGGTATAGGCCACGGAGTCGGTCAGATAATCCTTGTTGTAGTTGACGTCAATACCCTTGTGGCCATTGACGCCCCATCCCCGGTTGATAAGCATATCCTTGCTGTCTGAGTAGGGGGTGCAGGGCCAGCAGTAGGTTCCCCCTTCGGCCACCACCACGGTTCTCTCCTCATAGACAGTCGTCCCAAAAGGCGTTGTGGTCTCGAGCAGCAGGGTAGTCACGCCTGCATCCCCCGCAGTGACGAGCACAGCCCCGCCCAGGAGCTGCACGGAGAGCACCTCTCTGTCCGAGACGCAGGCGTCGGAGAGCGTGCCCGAGGAGGGGAGCACATAGGTCTCGCCGGGGGAGAGCACCAGATAGGGCGCAAAATCCGCCGCAGCGCCCGCAAGCGCGGGCGTGAGAAGGAGCAGGAGGGCGCACAGGGGCAGGAGAATACGGCGCAGTTTCTTCATGGAACAAAATCTCCCTCTTATGGATTATTTTTCATTTTACCATAAGAAAATCAATTTCGGCCCAAATTCACATAAAATTTAGATTTTTCTGTCGAAAAGAGGGGGAAATCAACAGAAATCCCCCTCCGCGCAGGCGGCAGGGGGATTTTTCAGCGTTTTTTGATTCGGTTTTTGCGCATGATCTGGCAGTCCCAGTAGTCATAGCGGCCGTGGTATCTCTCGCACAGCAACACAACCCGGGTAGTGACCTGGTCGATGGCCCGCTTCTCAATGGAGCCGATATTGCGCACACAGGTCATGTGGGGCATGTCGTTCTCGGGGAGAAAGGCCGGGTCCCCCAGCGCAAAACCCGCCTTGCGGGCGGCCTGCTGGAACCCGATGCGGCACACCTCGTCCGGAAAGGAGCAATAGTGATTGATACGGCGGGGCGAATGGAGATCATCCCCCCGGTCCCTCATGAGGCCGATGGTCTCGGAATTGTGCATGGTCTGGAGCTGCGCGGCATTGGGATAAATATCCCGGCGGTACACCCGCCACTCCGGGTCAGTTCGGGTCTCGCACTCACACAGCACCCAGCGCCTCTTCTCGCACAGCTTGATAAGGGGCAGGGCCTGCGGCTCGTCCGTACAGTAGCAGTAGATCATCATAGAACTGCCCCAGGTACGGCAGCCCACGCTCAGCGCGCCCGCCCGCTTGGCCGCCCCATAAAAGCGGTTATAGAGCATCTCCAGTCTCAGCTTCTGAATGGGGGAGATGAGCTCCAGGGCGTAATTTTTGCGGGTGGAGAGGCGGACGAGCAGAAGCAGAGGCCGGGCGTTGCGCTCGGCCATGCCGGAAAAAGGGTCCATATTGACCCGGACCACCGAGGGCTTGCCCTCGTATTGCCATTCGTACTCAGCCCAGGAGCGGCCTGTTTTCTTTTTTTTTGCCATCAGAGGCGCGACCTCCTTGGTTGTTTATTCCTTCCTGCGCCCTCTCCCGCCCTTGCGGCCGGGGCGGCGGAACAGGGCCTTTCACACGGGCACGCGCTGGCCCCCGGCGGCCTGTCCCTCGTGCAGGCGGTAGAACTTGTACATATGAACCATCAGCATGAGCTCAAAGAAGATAGCAATGGCGATGAAAACATACACCACAACATGGGGCAGCCCGAAGAGGTGGACGGCGGTCTCAGCCAGGGTGGCCGCGATGTCCATCCACATGTGGGAGATGAAATGCTTGCCCATATGATGATCCCCTACGGAGAAGGAGAGCTTGGCAAAGGATGTGCACATGTCGTAGAGCAGCACGCAGTAGCACAGGGGGACGGCCGCCGCCAGCCACTCGGTCTCCACAAAGAAGAGGGCCGCGGTCAGCGCCGTGCACAGCACTCCCATGCTCAGGGAAAGCTGGAACCCGCCGTTGGCGTGCCAGAGCTGGATGAGGCCGGAGGTGATGAGCAGGAAACCCGCCAGATCCAGATAAAGGCCCACAGGTTCAATGGGCAGCAGCATGAGAATGATACCGGGCAAAATCTCATAAATACCGGTCACATGAAGTTTGGTGTGCGTCTTTTTGTTCATGGCAGTGAACTTCCTTCATATTTAATACCTTGCGGTCCTGTCCGCTTTGATATAGTAGCACAAACCGAATTTTTTCGCATCCCTTTCTTTTATTTTTCCGAAAAAAATACGACGGCCCCCGATTCCATTTCTGTCAATCTGTGGTAAAATACAGTTGTCACCGGTTCAATGTTTGTTTTTATCACAGCAAAGGAAGAAAAGGAGATTTTATGATGAAAAAAGCGCTATCCCTTCTTCTCGCATTGGCCCTTATCTTGTCTCTGGGCGCGGCGTTCGCCTATGCCCCCAAGGTCATCTCCGGGGACGCCCTGGAACTGACCATCTACCACACCAACGACACCCA
>JAHZEH010000046.1:0-694 GCA_019421925.1 Clostridia bacterium | reverse complement strand
CACGCTGGCCAAGATCGCCGGCAAGGTGGAGGCCGACCGGGCGGCGGGCAAGAACGTCCTGCTCCTTGATGCGGGCGACACCTTCCACGGCGACATCAACGCCAACCTCTTCAGCGGCTACACTGTGGTCAAGGTCCTCAACGAAGCGGGCTACGACGCAATGGCGCCCGGCAATCACGATTTCAACTACGGCTCCGAGCGCCTGCTCAAGCTGGCCTCCTACGCCAGGTTCAACGTCCTGGCCGCCAATGTCACCAAGGACGGCGCGCCCCTCCTGGATGACTGCGTGGTCAAAAAGATCGACGGCGTGCGCATCGGCATCTTCGGCCTGGCCACCCCCGAGACCGTGTACAAATCCCATCCCAGCAACACCGCGGGCCTGACCTTTGAGGACGAGATTGAGACGGCGGCGGCCTATGTCAAAAAGTTGCAGGCCATGGGCGCCCAGTACATCATCTGCCTGGGCCACATCGGCACCGACGGCTCCACCGAGGTCATCTCCGAGAAGATCATGGAGAGCGTGGACGGCATTGACCTGTTCATCGACGGCCACAGCCACAGCGTCATCGACGGCGGCAAGGAGGTGGGCGGCGGCCTGCTGGTCTCCACCGGCGAATATCTCAACAACGTGGGCGTAGTCCAGGTCTCCATCAAGGACGGCGTAGCCACCACCACCGCCAAGCTGGTCAACAAG
>JAHZEH010000045.1:1510-10989 GCA_019421925.1 Clostridia bacterium | reverse complement strand
GGCTGGCCAACTCCTTCTGGCTGTCGCCTGAGATGGCCTTCAGGCAGGACACGCTGGACTCCCTGGCGCAGAACTTCTATGCCTCCAGCTTTACCCTGGGGGAGGACGCCCAGGAGAGGATCGGGTCATGGATCAGCGAGCAGACCGGCGGAAAGCTGGGCCAGGACTACCGACTTTCAGACCAACGCACTGTGTTTCTGCTGCTGAGCACCATTTATTTCAGCGACGAGTGGATCGACCGATTCAGCGAGGATAGGACTGCTGAGGACAACTTCTATCTCAGGAACGGGACCACGGTGCGCTGCGACTACCTCAACACCATCAGGGGGAGCCACGGCTTCCGGGTGGGCGAGGGCTTCATTGCCTCCAGCCTGAGCTTTAAAAACGGAGCCTCCATGGTGTTTGTGCTGCCAGACGAGGGGGGAGCCCCTGAGGATTTCCTGACCGATCCCGCCCGCCTGAGGGACGCCCTCACCGGCGGCACGGAGTCGGGGTATGGCGAGGTGGTTTTCCAGATTCCCAAGTTCGACTATGGCGTCAGCATGGATCTGGAGGATGCGCTGGAAGCCCTGGGCATGACGGACCTGTTCGACGGGGAGAAGGCGGACTTCTCGCCCCTCTCGGACGCCGGGCCCCTCTTCATCTCCTCGGCCCGCCAGGACGCCTGCATCGCCATTGACGAAAAGGGCTGCGAGGCCGCGGCCTATACTGAGCTGGCCTACGCGGGCGCGGGCATGCCCGAGGGCCGCGCGGAGATGATTCTCAACCGCCCCTTCCTTTTCGCTATCATGCAAAACGGCCTGCCCCTGTTTGTGGGCGTAGTGGAAAATCCCGCTGAATAATGGTTCCCAATCAGCCGGCCGCCCCTTCGCACAGACGCGAGGGGGCGGTTTTTAAACGCCGCCCCCATGCTTTGATGAGCCATTTCTTGACGCTGAAACGAAAACAGCATACAATATCATTGAATAAAAGCTGCGGGTTTTCTGAAAATACAGGCGGCTTGGAGGTAATGGTCATTGATTAAAAAGAAAGTGAAGTCCGCTCTGCCCGTGTACTTCATTGGCCTGACCTGGGTGGTTTACGGCCTGTTTTTCCCGCTTTACCGGTGGACCGACTGGCTGATCGCTGCGGCGCTCTCCGCCGCCGTATACTTTGTTTCCTCCCTCATGATCCCCGACAAGACCATATTGGTGGAGGAGAAGATCAAGCCCGTCAAGACGGGCTATGAGGACGTGGACGAGAGCATCCGCCAGGGAAGAGAGGCCATCGCCAGGCTCAAGCGGGCCAACAATGCCATCGGCGACGCCCACATCTCCGCCCAGATTCTGCGCATGGAGAAGGCCTGTTCCTCCATCTATGACGTCATCACCGCCCAGCCCAAGAAAGCGCCCCGGGTGCGCAAGTTCATGAACTACTATCTGCCCACCTCGGTGAAATTGCTGGAATCCTATCAGAAGCTGAGCAATGCGGGCTCGGCGGGGGACAATATCAGGGACGCCCTGCGCAGCGTGGAGAGCAGCATGGAGATGATTGCCTCCGCTTTTGAAAAACAGCTCGATAATCTGTATGAGGACGAGGCTCTCGACATCACCACCGACGTCGAGGTGCTCGAATCCATGATGAAGAGCGAGGGCCTTATGGACGACGGCGGCCCCGCAAAAGCATAACGGCGGAAAACCGGAGAGAAAGAAAGGATGGAACCCATGAGCGAAAACGATCTGAAAATGCAGCCCGAGCTGGAACTGGGGAGCGTGCCCACATTGACCCTCTCCCCCGACGTGGAGCAGGAGGAGAAGCCCGCCGTCGTGGTGCAAACCGCCCCGCCGGTGCAGATTGACGAAACCCTCTCCCCTGAGGAGCTCAAGGCGGTCAACGAGTTCGCAGAGAAGATCAACCTCACAGACACCAACCAGGTCCTCCAGTACGGCGCGGCTGCCCAGAAGCATGTGGCCAGCTTCTCCGAGAGCGCCCTGGACAAGGTCAAGACCAAGGACCTGGGCGAGGTGGGAAATATGCTCTCCAGCCTGGTGGTGGAGCTCAAGGGCTTCACAGTTGATCAGGAGGAGAAGAAGGGGTTCTTCGGCTTCTTCAAAAAGACGGGAGGCCAGGTCGCCGAGCTCAAGGCCCGCTATGACAAGGCCGAGGTCAACGTGGACAAAATCTGCAACGTGCTGGAGGACCACCAGGTACAGCTCCTCAAGGATATCTCCATGCTCGACAAGATGTACGACATGAATTTGAACTATTTCAAGGAGCTGTCCATGTATATCCTGGCGGGCAAGAAGAAGCTCGAACAGGTGCGGGCCACCACCCTGGTGGAGCTGCAGAACAAGGCCAGGGCCTCCGGCCTGCCCGAGGACGCCCAGGCTGCCAACGACCTGGCCAACATGTGCAACCGGTTTGAAAAGAAGCTCTACGACCTGGAGCTCACCCGCAATATCTCCATCCAGATGGCCCCTCAGATCCGTCTCATTCAGAACAACGACAGCCTGATGGCCGAGAAGATTCAGTCCTCCCTGGTGAACACCATTCCCCTCTGGAAGAGCCAGATGGTGCTGGCTCTGGGTCTGGCCCACTCCCAGCAGGCGATGGAGGCGCAACGGGCCGTCTCCGACATGACCAACGAGCTGCTCAAAAAGAACGCCGAAGCCCTCAAGATGGGCACCATCGAGACGGCCAAGGAGTCCGAGCGGGGCATTGTGGACATTGAGACCCTCAAGCAGACCAACCAATCCCTCATCTCCACCCTGGACGAGGTCATCAAAATTCAGGAGGAGGGCAAAGCCAAGCGCCTTGCGGCCGAGGGAGAGCTGGGCCGCATCGAGGGCGAGCTCAAAAACAAGCTGCTGGAGATGCGCGGCTAAGGCGCCCGGCAATCAACGCTGAACTGGAGTGTGTGCAATATGAACCTTTCCGTGAACCGTAAGCTGGCGGGCGTCGTGGCCGTCCTGCTGATCGTGGGTTCCATCCTGTTCTCCGGCGGCCGCTCCCTGGGCAAGCTGAGGGAGGAGACCTCCGAGATGTTCTACATGGGGGTCAACTCGGACAGCCTGTCCATCTACAATGATTTGCAGGCAAGGCTGGAGAGTTCCTATAATATCCTGACCGTGGGCAGGAAGTATCTGGGCCAGGACGCCGGGGCGGTGCTCGCCCTGTCGGCGGCCCGGGACGCCCTCTCCGCCGCCCAGGACCCCGCCGCCATGTACGGCGCCAACGCCGCTCTCTCCGAGGCGGTGGAGTCCCTGCTCTCCAGCCTGGAGGGGGGCTCCATGACGGGGGTCTTCAGCGCGCTCCAGTCCAGCCTCCAGGAACACGGCCTGAGCGAAAACGACGCCCGCTCGGTCATTAAGCAGTACAACGATTTCAGTTCGCGCAACGACACCATCAGCCACGATGGCTATAATCAGCACGCCGCGGAGTTCAATCAGAAGCTGGGCGGCTTTCCCGCTTCGCTGATTGGGGCCGTAACGGGCGTCAAAGAACTGCCCCTGTTCCGCTGAAAACGGGGCGTCCATCAAAATATAAGGAGAAACCATGAAAAAACTTTCTGTCTGGCGCGGTATCATCCTCCTGCTTCTGGCGGCCGCTCTGCTCTTGAGCGTTCCGGCTTTCGCCCTGAACGTGGTGGAGCCCACCAGCCAGTTCTACGTGGCGGATTACGCGGACGTAATTGATTCGGACACCGAGGACTACATTGTCCAAAAGAACGCCGCCCTGGCCAGCCAGACCGGCGCTCAGATCGTCGTTGTGACGGTTGATTATATCGGCAGCGCCGACATCGAGGACTACGCCTATACCCTCTTCAATGACTGGGGGATCGGCTCCAAGGAGAAAAACAACGGCGTGCTGCTCCTTCTCGTCACCGGGGCGGAGGACTATTGGTGCATGCAGGGCTCGGGCATTGAGCGCAGCCTGACGAGCGGCATGCTCTCCGACATCCTTTATGACTATCTGGAGGAGGACTTTGCCCAGGGGGACTATGACGCTGGCGTACGCAAATGTTTCGACGCCCTCTATGAGGCGGTGGAGGACATCTATGGCGACGTGGACGAGAGCGGCGCCGGTACCATCATTGGGGGCAGCCCTGCCGCAGGCAGCGGCGGCGGCGCTTCGGGCAGTACCTACTACTATGAGGAGCCTTCCGCTTTTCAGACGGTGGGGAGCACGATTAAATCCGTATTTACCATCATCCTTGTGCTGGCCGTGCTCCTCATTGTTGTAATCGTTCTGGTGGCCGTCTCGGGGGGCGGACGCAGGTCCCGGGGGCCCTATTACGGCCCCGGCGGACCGGGCGGCCCGGGTTATGGCGGCGGTATGGGGCCCTGGGGCATGTTCTTCCTGGGCTCGCTGATGGGCTCCTCCCGCAGGCGGGGCCCCTATGACCGGGACCGGCATGACCATCATGACCGTGGTCCCCGCGGACCCCGTGGAGGCGGTGGCTTCGGCGGCTTTGGCGGTGGCGGCGGCTTCGGCGGCAGCGGCCGTGGTGGTGGCGGCTTCGGCGGCGGCGGTTTTGGCGGCGGGGGCGGCGGTTCCCGCGGCGGCGGTGCTGGCCGGGGCAGGTGATACCGGAGGGGGCTTGTCCCCTGGGAACCCCAATTGTACGGCAAAAGCACCGGAGTATTCCGGTGCTCTTGCTGTCCGGTGGCAGGAGCCCGGAGGATGACAGCCGATTTAGACTGCCGGAATACAAAGGCACAGGAGGGCGCTTTACTCCCGCCTGGAGGGGGTATGTCCATCCGGAGGGCCACAGCCCTATATTCCCCGTCCGCCGGGAGTGCGGGGAGAGACTAGCGCCGGCCATGCGGCCGGGTGCTTTGCCGGCATGCGGAGGCCCGTCGCCCCTTACTTTTCAGGGCCTTCCGTGGTATACTGTTAACAATTGCGCGCAGCGCTGCCAACCATTTTTTGATATCCTCAGCGGACAGGGACAAACGTGGCTTTCAATGTCTGGGACTGGCCCGCTATGGCTTCACACTCGCTTTGTACCGGTTTGCGGGCCTCCAGGGACAGGTCGGCGGTTTCAAAGCAGTGTGCCGCCCTTTGTCCATTGGGGATAATAATACATGAGAAAGCGGGAATACCTCTATTATGGCAAAAAAAGATATTCAACTCTATCTGCATATCCCCTTTGGATCCCATAAAACGCTGTGCAGCACCAAATTGATGATCTCGGGCAACCCAACGGTTGCCTCCCAATATCTGGACGCCCTGGAGAGGGAGGTTCTGGGGGCGGGGGATATCCTCAAGGATTATACCATCCGCACCATCTATTTCGGCGGCACCGCCACCCTGCTCCCGGCCGCACGGATCACCGGCCTTCTGGACAGAATCCGGGAGAATTTTGACGTGGCCGGGGATGTGGAGGTCACGGTGGAGGCGGAGCCCCAGACCCTCTCCGGCGAGGACGGGGCGGCGCTGCGGGACGGCGGGGTCAACCGCCTGAGCGTGGAGATGCAGACCGCCAGCCCCCGCCTCAGCCGCTACCTGGGCACGGCCTACGACTTCCAGCAGGTACAGGACTGTGTGCTCGCTCTCAAGGCCCAGGATATCCGCAACATCAATCTGGACGTGCTCTACGGGATCCCCGGCCAGACGCCCGGCCACGTGGAGACCCTGCTCTCCTCCATCCGGACGCTTTTGCCGGCCCATGTCTCCCTCTTCCCCATGCCCGTCAACCCCATGATGGGGGAACGGGTGTCCAAGGGGACCAGACGCCTGCTCTACTCCCAGATCGCCGAAGGGCTTAAGGAGCAGGGATACCGCCAGTACTCCCTCTACCACTTCGCCAGGGAGGGGTACGGCTGCACCTACCACACCCTGCACTTTAGAGGGACGGACAGGCTGGGCCTGGGGCTGGGGGCCACCAGCTATTTCGACGGCCTGTCCTGCTCCAACACCGCTGACATCCGTCTCTATCTGAGCGCATCCGGGGACCTCAAAGAGCTCAGAGCCGGGGTAATGGAGCTGGGCGAGGAGGAGCGGATGAAGAACTTCACCGCGCTGGGCCTGCACAGGGTCGAGGGTTTCACAGGGGCGGAATTTGAGGCGCGCTTTGGCAGCCCCCTCCCCCCATTCCTGGTGGAGACCCTCGCCGCCCTGGAGGAACAGGGGCTCATTGCGGGGACGGAGGGGCGCTATACCATGACCATAGACGGCATCATTGATGCGGAGGAGGTATTCGCCGCCCTCTTCCCCGAACAGGAGCAGGAGGCGGAGGAAAAAGAGAAGGAATAATCGACGGTCCCGGACGTGGGGCGCTGGGAATGCCTCCTACTTGACGGGGAGGGAAAAAGCGGTTACAATAGTGGGGCCGTGCTAGACGGGGAGTTAGCGGTGCCCTGTAGCCTGCAATCCGCTACAGCAGGGTTGAACTCCTGTCACGAGGTTCGTATTTGTGGGGTCTGGCCGCCGTACGGGGTGTTGAGAACTGGGTCCTGTGCAACGCATGCCTGTGAACCATGTCAGGTCCTGACGGAAGCAGCATTAAGCGGGAAGTTGCGTGTGCCGCGGGTTTGCCTGGTAGGAGCTACCGGCTGCGGTTTCGCCTGGAATTGCGCAATCGACGACAGGTGCACGGCCTTTGTAGAAAATGGAGCGGGGGACGAGCGCCCCGGCTTAAAACAGAAAAGTCCATGGTTCCACCGGGAATCATGGGCTTTTTGCAAAAAAGGAGGAGGAAAAGATGAAGAAAGGGAGAAGAACGCTGGCACTGCTGCTGTGCGCCCTGCTGTTGGCGGGACTGTTCGGCTGCCAGATTGCGGACAGGGCGCTTGAGGGGGCGGAGGAATTTCTCACCGGCATGGGGGAGGAGCTCTCCGGTCCGGCGGAGAATACGCCCGCGCCCACTGATGAGGCGGACGGCGAGGCGGACGGCGGAGAGGACCAGACAGCCCGGCCCGACGAGGATGGGAGCTATGACTCCAAGGAGGACGTAGCCCTCTATATTCATACCTATGGCAAACTGCCCCCGAACTATATGACCAAGGCTGAGGCCAAGGAATTGGGCTGGGAGGGCGGCTCCCTGGAGCAGTACGCGCCCGGCAAGTGCATCGGCGGCGACCGCTTCGGCAACTACGAGGGACTGCTCCCCAAGGCCGAGGGAAGAACTTATACCGAATGTGACATCGGCACTCTGGGCCAATCCTCCCGGGGGGCCAAGCGGATCGTCTTTTCGAACGATGGACTGGTCTACTATACCGGCGACCACTACGAGAGTTTTACACTGCTCTACGGGGAGGAACCGTGATGGAGAAAATTATGCTGGATTTCACCGGCTGCAGGAGCCGGGAGGAGCTTTTTACCGTACTGCGGGCCAAGCTGGACTGGGAGGAGTGGATGGGGGATAATCTCGACGCCCTGCACGATGTCCTGAGCGGTTTCGCTTTCAGAGGGGACGCCTATGAGCTGCGTTTTGCCTCCCACTATGGGGACGAGCGGGCAGAGCGCACCGCCCAGGGCATTGAGGACGTGTTCATGGACACGGCCAGGGAGTACGGGGAGTTCTCCGTTCGGGCCTATCGGGGCGGCCGGGTGCACAGCCTGGAGAATGCGTAATAAAAAAGCCGGATTAAATCCGGCTTTTTTGTGTCTCTGGGGCTGTTAGCCCAGCATGTTGTCCAGTTTTTCCACCACGCCTCTCGGGGCGATCATGATGAGCTTGTCACCCTCCTGGAGGGGCAGGTCGGCCCGGGGGGAGATGTCCAGCTTGTCTCTGCTGCGCACGGCTACGACGTTGGCCCCGTAGCGGGCGCGCAGGTCGAGGTCACGCAGGGACTTGCCCTGCCATTTGGCGGGCAGAAGCAGCTCGGAGAAGGTGTACTCGTTGGAGAGCTCCATAAAGTCCATGACATTAGTGGAGACCAGGCGCAGGGCGAGGCGCTCTCCCATGTCCTTCTCGGGCATAACGATGCGGTTGGCCCCGATCTTGTTGAGGATTTTGCTGTGCATCTCGTCCGTGGCTTTGGCTACGATCAGTTTGGCGCCCGCATCCTGGGCCAGCATGACCGCCATCACGGAGGAACGGATGTCGCTGCCGATGGTCACGACCACCGCATCGAAGTTGCCAAGGCCGAGGGAGGCCACATCGTGTTCGTCCGTGGCGTCGGCGATTACGGCGTGGGTTACGTCGCTGGCAACAAATTCAATCTGATCCTCACTTTTGTCCACTGCAAGCACGTCATGCCCCAGGGCGGAGAGCTTCAGCGCCAGGGAGCGGCCGAAACGGCCCATGCCGATGATAGCGAATTGTTTTGCACTCATGAGAACCTCCTAAATGGTTGGCAATATCATTGGAAACCGCCGGGGGCAGGGTCTGGCACCGGGTTAGCCCACCATGATCTTTTCCTCCGGGAAGCGGGCGCCGCCGCCGCTGCCCATCCGGCTGCTGAAAGCCAAGGCCAGGGTCAGCGGGCCGACGCGGCCCAGGTACATGCCGATGATGAGCAGGAATTGACTGACGGAGGAGAGCTGGCCAGTGATGCCCATGGTGGTGCCCACCGTTCCGAAACAGGAGGTGCACTCATAGACGATCTCCTCCAGGGTGAAACCATTGCCCTGCTCTACCAGGCTGATGGAGAGGATGAGCCCCAGCAGCACGAACAGGCCGATGCAGATGATGGCAACGGCCCGTCTGCCCAGTCCGTCCGGCAGACGGCGGCCGGCGAAATTGAGGTCGTTTTTGCCTTTGACGACCGCCCGGAGCTGGGCGAAGAGAACAAAGGCCGTGGTGGTCTTGATACCGCCGCCGGTGGAGGCAGGGGACGCCCCGATGAACATGAGCAGGACGCACAGCAGAAGCCCCGCGTTGGACAGATGCTGCTGGGGCAGAGAGGCGAAACCCGCCGTACGCAGCGTCGTGGACTGGAAAGCGGCGTTGAGGGCCTTGTCCCCCAGGCTCATGGGCCCCAGCGTCTCAGGATTGTTGAACTCTGTGGCAAAAAAGAGCGCCGTACCGGACAACAGCAAAGCGCCCGTCATGAAGAGGACGACCTTGCTGTGCAGGGAGAATTTTCCCCAGTGCCGCTTTTTGATCACCTCCATGATGACGGTGAAACCCAGTCCGCCCAGGATGATGAGAACCATAAAAGTGATCAGGATGAGGGGGTCAGATTGGAAATTGACCACAGAATTGCCGTATCCGAACAGATCAAGGCCGGCGTTGCAGAAAGCGGAGACTGCGTGGAATACCGACATCCAGATGCCCTGGCCCACCCCATAGAGGGGGATCATGCGGAAGGAGAGCACGACCGCCCCTGCGGCCTCGATGGAGAGGGTGAGCAGAACCACCCGTTTGACCAGGCGGACAAGGCCCCGCAGGGAGGACTCGTTAAGCCCCTCGGCGATGGTCAGGCGCTCCCGCAGGGTGATGCGCTTGCCCATCAGCATAAAGAGCAGGGAGGCCGCCGTCATGAAGCCCAGCCCGCCGATCTGGGTCCAGAGCAGAATAACGCCCTGCCCAAAATGGGAAAAAGCCAACC
>JAHZEH010000045.1:0-1500 GCA_019421925.1 Clostridia bacterium | reverse complement strand
GGTCTCCACCACGGTCAATCCCGTTACGCAGGTGGAGGTGGTGGCGGTAAACAGGGCGGAGAGCAGGGGCAGAGGCTTGCCGTCCGCTGAGCTGATGGGAAGGCACAGAAGCGCCGTGCCCACCAGGATGACGGCCAAAAAACCCAGAGCCAGAACCTGGGTCGGCTGCATATGGTGGTTGTGTGGCGTTTGGGCGGCAGAAGAATCCATGGGTATCCTCCTGATGATAGAAATCCGCTCAATTATATCACCAGCCTGCCCGGAGGGGCAAGTTCAAAAAAAGCGGGAAGGGGGGGACTATTTCCGGGGAGCGGACGTTTTTGAGGACTATCGTGGAAATGCATTGAAAAATACCCGGACTGCTGAGCAGTCCGGGTATTTTTCAGCTATTTTTTGGTGGTGAAGGAACCGACGCTTCCCCGGAACTCCTGACCGTTGTATACGGCGAAGCATTGGTAGTAGTAGGTGGCGCCGGGGGAGAGGGACATCTGGGCCTCGGCATTCATGTCGCACCAGATGTCAAAGCCGGTGCCGCCGCCCTTGGCATTGGCAGCAGCCCCCGCGTCAAAGGTGACAGCCCTGCGCATGGCGCTGGGGATTTTGGTGGCGACGCTCAGGCCCGCCTGCCGGCTGCCCAGATGGTCGCTGACCAGCCAGCCGCCCTCGGATGTTCTGAACCACAGGTTGCCGAAATGGTTGACGGCCTGGCCAGTGATGGCGAGCTCATTGCCCGTATACAGGCGGCGTGTGACCGTGGCCGCGCCGTAGGGGGCGGTATGGGCGGGTACGTCGTCTTTGACGGTCACCATGGCCTGATTGAGGCTGGTGATATTCAGGGGATAGGAGGATTTGCACTTTTTGCACACGCCCAGATTATCATAGCTGTGCTGGCAGGAGGCGGCCCTGGTGGTAAAGCTCAGGACGCCGCCGGAATACTCCTTGCCGTTATAGATGGCGAAGCACTGGTAGTAGTAGGTGGTGTTGGGGGTCAGGGTGTAGCCGCACTCGCCGCTCAGGTCATAATACATGTCAAACCCCGTACCCGAGCCGGCGTTGTTGGAGAAGGGCGGGACGCTCTCCCGGCAGATTTCCTTCAGGGAGGAGGCGGATTTGCCCACCTTAATGTCCACCGAAGAGATGTTGGCTCCCTTCTGCTTGGTGACCGAGCCGTTGAGCTTGGCATTGGTCTGGGTGATGTTCCCGGCGGCCTTCGTGATGACGGAGACCTTGGCGCTGGAGGAGACATCCCCCTTTAGCCAGGTATAATGGGCGTAGTTCTGGTTCTGCTTGATGAGCTTGCTGCTGATTTTGATCTCGCTTCGCATATCGAAGAACCAGTCATCAAATACATAGACGGGGGTGGGACCGGGACAGGCGTTCTTATAGGTTGAGCTCTCCTTGGCGGAGTAGACCAGATTGTTGAAGAAATATCCGTCGCTCCGCTGGGTGGGCTTTTTCGCCTCTGCAAGTTTAATGCCCTTGCTGTTGAGCTGGCGGGCC
>JAHZEH010000044.1:6527-11132 GCA_019421925.1 Clostridia bacterium | reverse complement strand
AACACACCCTCCCCTGAACCCCCGGAAAGGAGCTCCTCCATGAAAAAGAGATTCTCTGTCGTTACACTTTTACTGCTCAGCCTGTCTTTCTTCCTTTCGGCCCTCTCTTATGTCCAGTTGGATGGTCCCGTTCAGTACCCGGACAACCAATACGCCTCCTCCCTCATCCAAACCCACCTCCAGGAGTACCGGCAAAACTGCGCCGAGGATGACCCCCTCTACCCCGAGGCATACGCCGGTTCCTATTTCAGCGACGAAAACCACTACTGGCTCCGCCTGACAGACGCGGATGACCCGGACTCCCTGGCCCTGCGGGAGCTGGCACTGGAAAACGGCATCCCAGTCCACCCCTCCGAGTACTCATACAACCGCCTCTACCGTGTCTATTATCAGATAGAGCGCGCCAGAGGGGAGTCCCCCATCTCGCAATGTTCCATCGACCTGCGGGATAATACGGTGGTCGTCCGCTCCTCCGATCCCAGCGACGCTCTCCGAGGCTTGACATTTCGGGACTTCGCCCCTTTTCCTGGCCTCCGCTTCGCGCAAGCCGTTAGCGACGACCCTGGGGATGAGCTTGTCGTTGATGAGAGGCTCGAAGACGAAATTGCCGCTCAGAAACCCTCATGGGGCGCCCTCTCCAGCTTTCTGCTGGAGAATGGCGGCGCCCGGTACCCGGACAACCAATGTGCGTATTCCCTCATTCAAACCCACCTCCAGGAGTACCAGAAAAACCGCGGTGAAGATGATCCCCTCTACCCCGAGGCATACGCAGGGTTCTACTACAGCGACGAGAACCACTACTGGCTCCGCCTGACAGACGCGGACGACCCGGACTCCCTCGCCCTGCGGGAGCTGGCCCTGGAGAACGGCATCCCCGTCCACCCCTCTGAGTATTCGAACAATAAGCTCTCGGCCGTCGTGGCAGAGGTGGAGGAAAACCGCAGGACCGCCTCCGTCTCCCTTCCCATCACCGACTGCTATATTGACAGCCGCTTCAACCAGGTGGTGGTGGAAATTGGGGGGCTCAACGACATTTTCCGGGAAATATTCTGGCGGGAGGTGTCGGATTTCCCCGGAATCCGCCTCATCCCCCATACCATTGACGAGGCCCCGGTGGAATATCTAGATCAAACAGAAAGCGGCCCGCCCAAGGGCGCCCTCTCCGGCACAGTAAACGTCGGCCCGGTAGCCGTGCGCAAGCGCCCCGTCTCCGGCTCTGAACCCCTGGGAGTTTTGAAAAAGGGGGAGAGCGTCACCCTGCTGAATATCGAGAGAAGCTGGTTTCTGATTGAATATCAGGGGAAAAAGGGGTATGTGTACGCGCAGTATATTGACGTGCTCCCGTAAATGACGCCCCCTTCGCCGGCCGCTCATGCCAGCAGAGGGCGGCAGCTCCCCTTTGCAAAGAGCAGGCAGCACGGATGAACAGGGGGCGGCGCATTAAGCGCCGCCCCCTGTTCACAAATTCTTTCCATTCTGTTGATCTCCCGTCAAAAAATATACGGTAACATACCTATAAACGCTTCCTGAAACTACCTTCTTTGCCCTCTATTTCCAGAAAGGAGCCCCCATGAAGAAGTTGTTCTTCCTCTCCCTCTGCCTCCTGCTCGTCCTCTCCCCCCTCACAGCCCTCTCCTTCCTCACCGCGGACGGCCAGTCCGTTGGACAGGAGGGGGACGCAGCCGCGGTGACTGCTGCCATGGACCGGATGGAGACCCATCCCCAATACGCGGGCACCTACCTGGAGAACGGCAAGCGGATTGTCCTCTTTCAGTCGGGTACGCCCGCTGAATTCCTGGGCCTGCTGGAGAAGGGCGGCCTCACCGTGCGCACCGTCAAATATTCCCAGGCGGAACTGGAGCGCCTTATGGACCGGGCCTGTGGCCTGATGGGAAATCCCTTCTATGAAATTGCCGCCGCCGGCATCGACACCAAGGAAAACCGTGTATTTGTGGAAGTTGTGGGCCTCACCCCCAAAAAGGCCCAGGCCCTGAGAGAGCTGCTCGCCGGTACCTCCGACCTGGCTCTCCTGTCTGTTGAGGGCTTCGCCCAGACCTCCGAAGAGCTGTACGCGGAGTCCCTGATCCGGACCCATCTCAGCGAGTACCAGAGGGAAAAAGGCCCTGATCTCTATCCCGCCGCTTATGCCGGCTGCTACCGCAGCGATGAATATAATGTGTGGCTCCGGCTGACAGACGCAGACGACCCGGACTCCCAGGCCCTGCGAAAGATGGCGGAAAAGGAGGGGATCCCTGTGCAGCCTGCCCAGTACTCCTACAGCTTCCTCCTCTCCCTCAAGAAGGAAGTGGAGGGCAAACGCGAGGGCCTCTCCCAGGAACTTCCCATCACAAATTGCTACATTGACGTGCGTAACAACCAGGTAGTTGTATTAATCAGCGACCTGAGCGACAGTCTCCGGGAAATTTTCTGGCAGAAGGTGTCGGATTCCCCGGCCATTCGCCTGTCCTCCTATTATGTCGACATCGTGGAGGATCCAGCCGAATAAAAGGCCCTGTTTTTCCCACAGATTTTTTCTTGCGCCCCGGCCCTTTTTCTGGCACAATTACAGGCAGGGTGAAAAGAATGAAGACACAGGAAACCATCAGACAAATTATCGAGGAACTCAAGGTACTCTATCCGGATGCGGAGTGCTCTCTGGAGTATGATCCCGACAAGGCATATGAGCTGCTTTTCTCCGTCCGGCTGGCGGCCCAGTGTACGGACGCCCGGGTCAATATGGTCACGCCCAAGCTGTACGCCCGCTTCCCCACCCTCCGGTCCCTGGCCGAGGCCAGCGAGGAGGAGGTCGGGGAGTATATCCATTCCTGCGGGTTCTGGCGGGCCAAGGCCAGGGATATCGTGGCTGCCAGCAGGATGCTCCTCTCCGACTTTGGCGGCCGGGTGCCGGACAATATGGAGGATCTCCTCCGCCTGCCCGGCGTGGGCCGCAAGACCGCCAACCTCATCCTGGGGGACGTCTACGGCAAGGAGGGCTATGTCTGCGATACCCACTGCATCCGCATCACCGGGCTTCTGGGGATCACCGATGGCAGCAAGGACCCCCTCAAGGTGGAGCAGCAGCTCCGCCAGTGCATCCCCCCTGAGGAGAGCAACAACTTCTGCCACCGCCTGGTGCTCCATGGCCGGGCTGTGTGCGTAGCCCGGCGGCCGGACTGCGCAGGATGCACTCTCAGCCCATGGTGTGATTTTGCCATGCGCACATAGGAACTGAACATAAAAAAGGGACGCTTAGGGCGGCACGCATAAAACAGTATTAAGATTGTTTTTGGGAAACGGCGTAGCTTCGGCTATGCTGTTTCCACGTTTTGCAGGCTATTCAGCAAGGACGCGGGAAGTATTCCTATATTAAGTATTTGTCCTACTTTCAAGGGAGTATCAACGACGATATTCAAGACTATTTGAAAGCGTCCTTAATGGAAGCACTACCCAAGTTTCGCTTTGACAGATGATAAGTAGCAAAGCCAGAGAAAAAGCCGTCAAGGATAAACTTCGCGCTTCGCGTCCTTGACGGCTTTTTTCGCCTTTGCTGTTAGGCAGACAAGAGGGCGCAAACGGATAAACCGCTTGCGCCCTCAATCTATGATGATGTGTTACACGACAGGAAGTGATTAAGCCTTGCACAACGCAGCTTTGTAGACGCGAAAACAGAATATTTGGGCGTTTATATTTCTATCCTCGAAAACGGAATTTTACAGCGTAACATTTTGCTATGCCAGCGTGGATATTTAGACGGCAAAAGATCTTGATTTATGCGGCGTATAAATGGCAGAAACCGGGTAAGTAATATAATATCTCTCAAAAGGTGGGAAATGCCATTTTATCGTTCCACTAATTGAAAATCACGAACTTAATATGATACAATATATTATTAAAACATCAAACTAGGAGATGAATTAACATGGAAAATGGGCTAATAAAATCTCCGTCTTCTGAAATACAAGTCATTAATGAGCAGAAAATGGAGCTGTTTCAAGAACGATTTAAATACATTCGGGAAGATATGCAGGATAATCCGTATGTCATTGAAACTCTAAGAGTGCTACCTGTCGGTGGTTTTCGTAGTGCTATAGGATCATCTTGGAATGCCGTAGTAGATGATTTACGGAATAAGATAATGTTTCGTAGTCTTAGCATGTTTAATTAAAGAGATAAAACCACCGAGAGCAGTAATTAAATATGAAGATTTCCAAGATTACGTTAATGATGAAATGTTGATTGACGGAGCATATAAAATTGGCGTTATTGGGTGGGAAGCCCACAAAGTTCTTAAACAAGCAAAGGAAACTCGGCACATATTTGATGGACATCCTCGCAGTTCCAATCCAGGACCATTAAAGGCATTATCAATGATGGAAGATTGTATAAAATATGTGCTGAGTCAAGAGTATCCGCCGCAAATTATTGATATAGATGAATACATATCCAATATGGGAAGTACCGATTTTGATAGAAACGAATTTAGTATTTCTAACGTAATATCTGATTTGCCAGATAATTATAAAACCGAATTGATTAATCGTTTGTTTAGTTCTTACATTAATGACAATTGTTCGACTATCTTACGCTCTAACATTGAGGTTGTTG
>JAHZEH010000044.1:6115-6517 GCA_019421925.1 Clostridia bacterium | reverse complement strand
ATTACCTAAGCCAACTGCAATACAGGTTGCACGCAGAGTTGATCAAGAAATTGGTAAGGGAAATGCTGCTTCAACAAATTACGCTTTTACATTTATTGGTCTAGTAGGAGCTAAAAAATATTTGACAACTCAAGCGCGTAAGTATCGTCTTGCACCTTATATTCAAAAATTAATAGACAACCTCGATGTCTTCTCTGTGGAAAACGAGTGTGTTGATGAATTAAGCAAATATGCTGGCTATGTTCCGCGAGAATTATTATCTGATTATGTTTGTGGTTTGACCCAAACTTATGTTGGTCGTATAGGTGGAAGTGCCTTTTTTGCAAGAACTGATTTCTATGCCGACGGTGCAGCAATCAAAATTCCTAAAATGTTTGAATATTTTGATGATGAGTCTGCCCA
>JAHZEH010000044.1:4365-6105 GCA_019421925.1 Clostridia bacterium | reverse complement strand
GTTAAGAATTTTGGGCGAAATAGTATACAAAAGAATTTCAGAGCGTTTTGATGAAAAAGAATTTTTAGAGGCTCTTTTAGATGAGAAACGTGAAAAAGAGTTTTTTGAAATACTCAGAAGGGCAGATTAAGACAAATTTACTATAAAAACATATGAACGGGACGATAATTCGCCCCGTTCATATGTTTTTAGAATCCTGTATGGCAACCACCCTGTTTTAGTTAATTGTTATACTATTTTATGAGTAGCTACCTTTTCGCATCCTTTTTTTGTGGATTTCTAACGGCGCAAATCGGGCCGGACATCGTAGAGGGTTTCCAGCGCTCTGCGCAGCGCGGTGGGCCGGTCAAAGCTGCCGTCCGAAATACCCCACATATAGATATTCCCCCACAGCAGCATAGCCGCAGCATCGCTGAGGTCCCGAGCCGAGGCGCGGTTACGGATTTCCCCTGCCGCCTGCGCCTGTTCGATCAAAGGAATCAGGGTTTTGCGCATGGGCCCATCCCTCTCCAGGAGCTCCGGACCCCGGGCGTTCAAAAAGGCGCGCATGCGGACGATATACAGCTCCACATTTCGGTAATTCTCCTCCGCCAGGTAGTAGGAGAGCTGGAGGCGTACCGCACGCTCATAGGCAGTCTCCCCTCCAAAAGCCCATGCCAGCCTCTCAGGCGTCAGGAGGCTGATCTGGTCAAAATAATCCCAGACCAGCTTCTCCTTGGTCTTAAAGTGGTGATAAAAGGTGGAACGCGCCACCTCCGCCGCCTCACAGATCTCCTCAATTGTAACGGCCTCATAACCCTTTTCACAGATCAACCCAATGCCTTTTTGGATGATGAGGCTGTGGGTCTGTTCATATTTTACCGCCATCGGCGCCTCCCATTTTTCTTTTCTCCCGTCCAGGCGGGAATATGTCTATCATAACACGGCGGCCAAGACGGTACAAGAAAGCGGCCGGCGTTAAAAATATGTCCATTGACAAAACCCCAAAACGGTATACAATAAAAATTGTACACCGTCTCTTTTTATAGATCATAGTTTCTTTTTCAGTAAGTCAATTCAACAAAGAGGAGGTTCCCCATGAAGAAATGTTGCTCCATCCTATCCGTCCTGTGCCTGCTGGCCGCACTTATGAGCGGCTGTGCCTCGTCCGGCCAATCCCCTGCCGCAGAGACGCCAGCGGCAACTCAAGCCCCCGCCGCTGTTCCGGTGGCTGAAGCGCCCTACACCTATGCCGATACCATTGCATGGGACGGCGAGTATGACGTCATTGTCGTGGGTTTTGGCGGCGCAGGCGCCAATGCTGCCAAATATGCGGCGGATACGGGCGCCAGCGTCCTGCTGACCGAGAAAGCCCCCAAGGGGAAAGAGGGAGGCAATACCCGCGTCTGCGGCCAGATTATCCAGTTCAGTGAGAGCTATGAGGATCTCAAAACCTATCATGCCCAGCTCAACGAATTCGTTTCTGTCGACGAGGCCATGTACGAGGTCTATCTTCAGGGTATTGTCAACGTCAAAAACCAGCTCCGAGAGGATTACGGCATCGAGCAGACTTATGTCTATGACCGTGGGAAATCCACGGGCGTAGTCAACTCCATCGTGGCCGAATATCCGGAATTTGACAAGGCCGAAACCATTCAGATGATCACCGTGGCCGAGGGCGTCAGCAACGGCGCCCTGTGGAATGTCTATGAGGAGACGGTCACAGGCCACGAGAATATTGACGTGTGGTATGAGTCCCCT
>JAHZEH010000044.1:0-4338 GCA_019421925.1 Clostridia bacterium | reverse complement strand
CAAGACCATCCTGGGCGTCCAGATCGAAAAGCAGGGCAAGCTGGTCAACATCCGGGCCAAAAACGGCGTGGTGCTGGCCACGGGCGGCTTTGAGAACAACACCGAAATGAAGGCCGCTTACCTGGGCTATGCAAACCTGCCCGCGGCCGGAGGATTATACAACACGGGCGACGGTATCCTCATGGCCCAGGAGGTGGGCGCCGGTCTGTGGCACATGAACTCCTGGGAGAGCTCGGGCGTCTTTGGCGGCACCGCCTTCCCTGTCGGGGAGGACGAGCATGCCAAATACATGATGGGCATCACCAAGTACGGCTCCGGCAGCGTCATTTACACCGCCGCGGACGGCAGCCGCATGCTCCGGGAGGACGAAAACACCCGCCACGGCAAGATCTACCTGGGCGGCTCCTGGCACATGCCCGTCCACTCCGAGGTCTCCTATATGGTATTTGACCAGACACAATATGAAAAATTCCTGGAGGCAAACGCCATCCCCGAGGCCAACCTGCAAACCATGGTGAGCGCCAGTACCATCGAAGCTCTGGCCGAAGCCACAGGTATGCACCGCCTGGCGGAGACTGTCAGGAACTTCAACTATTTTGCGGAGGCTGGTGTGGACTATGCCTTTGGCCGCAGCCCCGAAACCATGACCGCTTTTGACGACGGCCCCTACTATGCAGTGCAGCTCAACAACTATGTGCTCAACACCCAGGGAGGTCCCCGCCGCAATGAGAATGCAGAGGTGCTGGATACCCAGGGCAGCCCCATCCCCCACCTGTACAGCGCGGGCGAGCTGGGCGGCATCACCGGCGGCATGTACCAGGGGGGCGGCAACATGGCGGAATGCCTGATCTTTGGAAAAATCGCCGGCGTCAACGAGGCAGAGGAAAAAGCCCCCCTGCCCGCCTACAGCCGGGAAAAGGTGGAGTCCAGCCTGATCTATACCCTGGGCATTGATCCCGATGGAGACAGCAGTGGAGATGGAATCGTTCTCGGTGAAAACGAGTACCTGGGCGTAGGCAGCGGCATGGGCGGAGACATCACCGTCAAGGTCACTTTGGAGGACGGTCAGATCGTCTCGGTGGACATCCTCTCCCACCAGGAGACCAAGGGCATCTGCGAGCCCGCCCTCGAGGGGATCCCCGCCGCCATCGTACAGGCCCAGAGTGCCGATGTGGACACTGTCTCAGGCGCAACCATGAGCAGCAACGGCATCATCGCCGCCGTCAAGGACGCCCTCTCCAAGGCAGCCTGATCCACATAAGCCCATATAAAAAGGGACGCGGAAGCGTCCCTTTTCTTCTTTCCCCTTTTGCCCGCCTCAGTTCCAGGCGGTACAGTCAAAGGTATAAGTAATGGTGTTTGAATAGGTCTCCGTATAGGTGGTCCATGTCCAAATATCCAGTTTATCCACGTCAAAGGACCACTCCACCGTGACCTGCATCTCCTTGGCCCCCTTAACTCGGGACGCCACATAGAGGATAGCATCGCCCGGTTCAGCCACCGGCGCCTGAGCCCCCGCGACCTCCCGGCCATCCACTGTGACGGATTGAATGAGAGCCTGCTTGAAGGTGGTGGCGTAGCCCGGTTTCTCCAGACGCAGCGCCACATTTTGGCCGCTGCCCGCAATGCGGTAGCTGGTTTTCTCTCCGGTGGAGAGGATTTCCACCGCCGGCTGGCTGAATCCGGCCTGTTCCGCCGCCTCAGCCGTGGCCGCCGTAGGGGTCAGGTCGGTTGCGCCCAATTCCACTGTCTGCATGACGCAGACGATCTCCCGAACGCCGCCGCTCCATGCCGGTAACATAGCGGGGGAGTCCTCCCTCCTTCAGCATGGTACAGACCTCCTTAAGGGGGAAGCCCAACGAACGGAGCATACGGCTCATCATCAGGCCCCTACAGTCCGTATCGGTGAAATAGCGGTAATGATTGCATGTGCGCCTGGTGCGCGCGATGCCCTATTTTTCATAGTAGCGCACCGTGTCCGAAGAAACGCCCAGCAGTTTGGAAAACCGCCCGATGGAATACTGTTTTTCCCCATGCTTCCCTCCTTGAAACAGCCCGCTACTTGGGCTGATAGGGCTTGCAGCCCAGCAGGCGGCATGCGATGTCTTCCAGCACTCCCCGCTTCCTCTCAAGGGCCTGGGTGCTGGGAACGTTCTCCTCATAGATGAGCGTGATAAGGCCCAGGGCGATGACCTTAGCCGTCTCCTCGGGATAAGTGCAATGAAAGGATCCGTCCCCATTTCCGCTCTCAATGACATCCTGGAGCATAACAATCATCTCCGTCATTACGCTCTGGCGGACGCGGCGCTCCATCTCCGAAAAGCGTTCCCGGTTCTTGCCCGAAAGGCTGCCCACATTCTCAAATTCCTTGACATACTGCATCAGCAGGTCAAAAACGGCGCGCATGCGGTCCTGGGCGGAATCCCCTTTATTTGCTAGTTCCCGGGCGTTCTTGAGGAAGTTCCGGGACATATAGTCAATGACCTCCTCGAAGCACTCCTGCTTGGATTTGAAGTAATAATAGAACAGTCCCTGGGCGACGTTGATCCTGGTGACAATATCCGTCACAGAGGTCTTCTCATATCCCTTTTCAAAGAAGAGCTGACAGGCGGCCTCCAGAAATTCCTGTTTGCGCTCCTCCGGCGGCTTGCTGATACGCGGCATAATGAACCCTCCTAACCTTTCGTTGCTACCACTGTAACGCATTATTGAAGTTCAGTCAATCACCGCCGCGTCAAAACTGCGTTTCTGCGCCTCTGAACCCCGCTTCCGCGCCTCACTCCCCCTCCTGTTTTGCGACTGAAAATTTTCTTCCGGCAAAAATGGCTGTTGACAATCTCCTTTGCCCTATGCTATCATCATATCCACAGACAAATGCAATGACAGGGATCAAGCTCTCTATACCCGAAGCACAGAGAGGGAGGCCGTTTGCTGGAAGGCCCCCGTGACGGTGATTGAGCACTCTCCCCCGAGCAGCATGCCCAACAGGTTGGTTCCCCTGGCGCAAAAGGTTCTGGTTATTCAGACCGCAGCATGCGCTACATGGCGCCGACGCCATGACGGAGCTCCCCAGTAGGCCATGACGGGTTCCCGCCGTTAGAAGGGAAGCGATATCGGCGTCTCATTTATGCCCGCATCGCATTGAGTGCACGCAAAGGCGCGTGAACTTAGGTGGTACCGCGAAGCTTAGCCTTCGTCCTAAGAAGAATTAGGATGAGGGCTTTTTTGATACTCCGCCTTCATCCTCAAGGAAAAATTTGTCCACTTTAAACAATTTTTGAGGAGGAAAAAGAACCATGGATAACAAGATCATCATCTTCGATACCACTCTGCGCGACGGCGAACAGACCCCTGGCGTCAATTTGAACTTGTCTGAGAAGATTCAGATCGCCCGGCAGCTGGAGAAACTGGGCGTTAACGTCATCGAGGCCGGCTTCCCCGCCGCCTCCCCCGGGGATTTCGAGTGCGTCAGCGGCATCGCCGCGGCCATGAAGACCACCACGGTCGCCGCCCTCGCCCGCTGTGTCAAAGGGGACATCGACAAGGCGGCGGAGGCTGTCAAAAACGCCGTACATCCCCGCATCCATGTCTTCCTGGCCACCTCCCCCATCCACATGCAGTATAAGCTCAAGATGGATCCCGAGACCGTCATTGAGAAGGCCGTCGAGGCCGTGTCCTACGCCAAGCAGTTCTGTGAGGACGTCCAGTTCTCCTGCGAGGACGCCACCCGCAGCGAGCCCGAGTTCATGTACAGGGTGCTCGAAGCCGTCATCGACGCGGGCGCAACCACCGTCAACATCCCCGACACCGTGGGCTACGCCATGCCCGAGGAATACGGCAGGCTCATCGCAGGCATTGTCAGAAACGTTAAGAATATCGACAAGGCGGTCATCGCCACCCACTGCCACAATGATCTGGGCATGGCCGTGGCCAACTCCATCGCCGGCGTGTCCAACGGCGTGCGCCAGGTGGAGTGCACCATCAACGGCCTGGGCGAGCGCGCGGGCAACACCGCCATGGAGGAGGTCATCATGGGCCTCAAGACCCGCGCCGACTATTTCGGTGAGTTTGAGACCACCATCGATACCAAACAGATCGCCCGCACCAGCCGCCTGGTCTCCACCATCACGGGCGTCAGCGTCCAGGTCAACAAGGCCATCGTGGGCAAAAACGCCTTTGCCCACGAGAGCGGCATCCATCAGGACGGCATGCTCAAAAACCGCGCAACCTACGAAATCATGACCCCCGAGAGCATCGGCATTGAGGGCACCTCCCTGGTACTGGGCAAGCACTCCGGCCGACACGCTTTCAATGACCGGCTGATCCAGATGGGCTATA
>JAHZEH010000043.1 GCA_019421925.1 Clostridia bacterium | reverse complement strand
ATCATAAAATAGCCCGCCATCATGAAGATATCGCCGTGGGCAAAGTTGATGAGCCGCAATATGCCATACACCATCGTATAGCCGATGGCGATGAGGGCGTATGCGCCGCCCAGCGAAATGCCCGTGAGGCAATGCTGTAAAACTGTAGATATGCCCATTCTCAGGAGCCCCCAAATTAAAAATTGTATGAATACGGCAATTGGGGCGGAAGGCCAGACGCCCTCCGCCCCATTGCAGCTGCGTATAATTAGTCGCTGACAGAAACAGTCTTAAGGAACTTGAACTGTCCGTCTGTGATCTGCTTGATAAAAGCCATATCCTTGTTGGCGTCGCCGTTCTCGTCAAAGGAGATAGCGCCTGTCACGCCTTCAAAGGAGAGAGTGGTCAGGGCATCGCGGATAGCGTTGGTATCGGTGGAACCGGCGGCCTCGATGGCCTTGATAGCAGCCAGATAGGCGTCGTAGCCCAGAGCAGAAACGGCGGGAATGATGTCGTCCTGGCCGTTCTCCACCAGATAGGCCTTGAAGCCGGTGATGAAATCGGCGGCAACCGTGTTGCTGGTATCGCCCTCATCAAAGAAGGTTGAGATCACAACACCCTCGGCGTCCGCGCCGGCGTTCTCGATGATGGAGCCGTTCTCCCAGGTGTCGCCCGCCATAATCTTGGCGGTGATGCCCAGCTCGCGGGCCTGCTTGATGATCAAGGGGGCGGTCGCGATGGAGGAAGGCGCGAAGATGACGTCGGGGTTAGCGGCCTTGATGTTGGTCAGGATGGCTTTGAAATCCGTCTGGTTGGTCTGGAACTGCTCCTCAGCCACAATGGAGCTCTCGCCGGCCAGCTTCACAAAGGCGCTCTTGAAGAAGTTACCCAGGCCGGAGGAATAGTCGTCGCCCAACTGAGTGATGATCGCGGCCGTCTTAGCGCCCTCCTGGGCGGCGTAATTGGCCATGACCGTGCCCTGGAAGGGATCCAGGAAGCAAACGCGGAAATAGTAGTCGTTACCGGCGGTCACCTGCGGATTGGTGCAGGAGCAGCCGATGGCGGGGATCTGCGCATCGGCGAATATCTCGCCCGCGGCGATGGACACACCGGAACCATAGGAGCCGAGGATAACGGAAACGCCCGCGCTGATCAGGCTCTGGGCAGCCGTGGCGGCCTCGGTCTTATCGGACTTGTTGTCGGCCTCCACCAGTTCAATGGTATAGGTCTCGCCGCCAATCTCCACTGTTGGGAAAACTTTATTGGCATAGCGGATACCCAGAACCTCCTGGAAGCCGCCGCCGCCATTCTCACCCGTCATAGGTTCGAATACGCCGATTTTGATCACTTTGCCGCCAGAAGCTCCGCCGTCAGCCGCGGCGGGCGTGTCATTGCCGCCGGAGCAGGCCGCGAGCATGCTGGCACACAGCGCAAAACAGAGCAACAGGGCAACCATCTTGGAATAGCGTTTCATAAAATACCTCCTCTGGCAAACTGCAGGATTTCTGTCGTTTTCATGCACTTTGCATGTTCAGTATTATACACAATTTATCTTACTAAATCAATAAAGAAACATATTTTTTTCAGGCCGGAATCCCCGTTTTCCAAAGCGTCACGCCATCATGCTTCAATATTTATAGACATTCACGCCTGTCCCACGGACGGTTCAAACAGAAAAGTGGGTAGTTCCCTGCGGTTCCAGCCTTATTCTGCAATCCGGTCTCCTCCCCGCTTCGTTTCCTGAGGCCCTCCCTCCCCCGCTTCGCCACCCCCGTAAAATTCTGTCAGCGCTCCGTTTTTATATTGACAACCGCGCCTGTGTGCGATATTATTAACAAAATGAACGACCGGTCGGTCATTTTCCAGGAGGTCCCCATGAGAAGAATCGATAACGACAAACGTCTCAACATTTTGGAACAGGCAAAACTCCTCTTCGTGGAAAACGGATTTGCAAACACCTCCATTCAGGATATCGCGCAGGCGGCGGGCATCGCCAAGGGCACGATCTACCTCTATTTTGCCAACAAGGAAAAGCTCATTGACGAGGTATTCTGGCACTGCCACCTGCAGGATGTGGAGGCCTGTGACCGGGGCCTGGAGCTTTTGGAGAGCGCCACAGAGAAGCTCTGCCTGCGCATGGAGAACGCTATCCGCTTCGCCTTGGAGCACCCCGCCGAGGCAACCATAGAGCGTATGTACCTCTCCTCTCCGGTCTACGGCTCCATGGGTTCGGGGTATGCCGACCAGCGGCTGCAATTCCAGTCCGTGGACGCCATTATGAGGAACGGCGTCGAGCGGGGGGAACTCAAGGATCTCCCCACCCCTCTGCTGGGCGAGATCTTTTTCGGCATCGCCGCCGCCTTCTACTTTTACTTCAACGCAAACCCCGATCTCGCGGAGGACCCCCTCCTGTGGGAAAAGAGCCGCCAGAGCGTGCGGGACTGCCTGGCCCGGTAAATCTGACGCCCTATGAAAAGGGTACAGGGGGCATCATAAGCTCCTGTCCATACACCGGCATTCACTGTGCCAAACTTTTTTGTGAGGAGGAAGAATCTTGATGAAGAAACCCATCCGGTTCCTTGCCGCTTTGCTCGCTCTGGCGATGCTCACGGCCTGCGCTCCGCAATCCACCGAGGGCGACCCCTCGGCCACTGCGGCCCCCACCCCTGTGCAGACGCAGCCGCCTGCAAGTTCCGATTCCGCCCAATGGGATGAGCAGGTCAACCTGCTCGTCATAGGCGGCGGCGTTGCCGGCCTGACAGCTGCCATTGAGGCGGCCGACCAGGGGCTGACGGACATTCTCGTTGTCGAGCAGCTCGCCAATACCGGCGGCTCGGCTTTTGTCTCCGAAGGCATTCTCGGCGGCTTCGAAACCCAGGTCACCAAGGCCCTGGACCTTCATGTGGATCCCAGGGAT
This sequence comes from Clostridia bacterium, assembly GCA_019421925.1. Classification (GTDB taxonomy): domain Bacteria; phylum Bacillota; class Clostridia; order Christensenellales; family CALWSW01; genus JAHZEH01. Next base: position 8,439 of record JAHZEH010000043.1, on the reverse strand, counting down.
ATGTATGAGGATCAGATGCGCGAGAAGAAGTACACCACTGATCCCGCGCTGACCTGGCTGACCACCCTCAAGAGCGGCGAGACCATTGACTGGCTCATCGACCACCTGGGGGTCAAGTTTAACGACGACGTCATTATTAAACCGGGCTATGGAAACTACCAGGCCATCCACATTGTCGAGGGCGGCGGCCCCTCCATGCGCGCCCCCTATCAGGCCGCCCTGGAGGCCCGTCCCGAAATTGAGGTGCGGCTGGAGAACCGCGGTACCGAGCTGGTCGTCGAGGACGGCAAGGTCGTGGGCGCGCTGGTCGAGGCGAACGGCGAAACCAAACGCATCGGCGCCAAGGCTGTTGTGCTCGCCACCGGCAGCTATAACTCCAACCATGACATCATCTCCGCCGTGCACCCCGCCAACTCGGTCTTCCAGACCAGCATGATGCCCGGTTCCACCGGCAGCGGCCTCATCATGGCGACGGCCGTCGGCGCCGGCACCAACAACCTGGACCAGATCCAGTGCTACCTGCGCGAATATAACAACCCTGTGGGCCAGACGCCCTATATGTATACCATCTTCGTGGGCAAGGAGGGCAAGCGCTTCATGGATGAGAAGCGCATCGCCCAGACCTACAACCAGGAGAACCGCGACGCCGTCATCGAGCAGTACGGCAAGGACGGCTGGGACTACTTCTGGGCCATCAACGACCATGCCGCCATGGAACAGTTCGGTCTGGCCGAAGGCGCCGCCGAATATCCCGGCCTGGTTATCGCCGACACGCTCGACGAGCTGGCCGCCAAGACGGGCATGGACGCAGAGGGCCTCAAGGCCACGGTCGCCGCCTGGAATGAGATGGCCGCCAACGAGACGGACACCCAGTTCGGCCGCACCAGCATGTGGAGTAAAATTGAGACCGGCCCCTTCTATGCGCTGCAGACCACTTTCTTCTCCAGCGTGTGCCACGGCGGCGTCACTAAGAACGACCGCGCCGAGGTCACCCGTTTTGACGGCTCCGTCATCCCCGGCCTCTATGCCGCAGGCGAAGTGACCGCCACTACCAACTCCAACGGCTATACCATCTCTGCCGCCATCACCTGGGGCAGAGTGGCCGCCCAGAGCGCCGTCCAGTACATCGGCGGCGCCCAGCCGGCCGCCGCTTTCACCCCCGGTACCTATACCGGCCAAGGGTATGAAAGGCGACGTAACCGTGGATGTGACCCTCAGCAGCACCCAGATTCTCAAGGTCGACGTCAAGAACCACGCCGAGACCTACGGCATCGGCTACGGGCTGTCCACCACCCCTGTGGAGGTGCTCCCCGTCGAGATCGTCAGGGAACAGACCCTGGCGGTGGATGCCATCACCGGCGCGACCATCACCCGCGCCGCCATCCTCTCCGCCGTATCCGACGCCATCACCCAGGCGGGCGGCGACCCCGAGGCCCTCAAGGTTGCGACCGAGCAGCCGGCCGCCGCAGACGAGACTGTGAATGTGGACGTGGTGATCGCAGGCGCGGGCGCTGCCGGCCTCACCGCCGGTATTGAAGCAGCAAGGGCGGGCGCCAACGTCCTCATCGTGGAGAAGCAGGGTGTCACAGGCGGCGCGACCACCCGCAGCGGCGGCAAGCTGCTGGCCGCTGGCACCAAATGGCAGGAGGCCCAGTCCATCAAAGACAACCCCGACAAGATGTATGACTACCTGACCGGTATCGGCGGCGATCTGATCGACGCTGAGAAACTCCGTCTCTTCTGTGATAACGCCTATGAGGATACCATGCTCTGGGTGGAGGAGATGGGCATGGTTGTCCAGGATGTGGAGCCCATCCACTCCTCCCTCACCCCCTGGCGCGTCCACAACACCCTGGGCGGCGGCGGGATGACGGACGGCCACGGCGGCCAGATCATCGTGCCCATGACGAACGCCTATGAGCAGGCCGGTGGTAAGATCGCCTATGAGACCTCCGCTGAAACCCTTCTGACCAGCTCGGACGGCAATGTGACCGGCCTGGTCGCCACCCGTGCTGACGGCAGCAAGCTCACCGTCAACGCCAAGTCCGTCATCCTGGCCACGGGCGGCTATGCTCAGAACCGTGAGATGATGGCCCGCTACCCGGAAGTGGAAGGTTATGTCACCCAGGTTCCTGCGGGCAATCTGGGCGACGGTCTCGTCATGGCCCAGGCTGTGGGCGCGCAGGTTTTCGACGCTCCCGCCACCCAGGTGGTCTATTGCAGCTTCACCTGCGGCGTGGGCATCAATGAGGAAGCCGGGCTTATTGTCAACAACAAGGGCGAGCGTTTTGCCAACGAGTACACCTATCAATACCATGTGGTCGACCAGATGGCCAAGACAGGCAGCAACTTCGGCTATTACATCGCCGACCCCAACGATCCCAACATGACCGTGCTCTACGGCCTCAGTCTGGAGTCCACCCCCGTGGCGAACAGCATCGAGGAGCTGGCTGCTCTCATTGAGATTGATCCCGACACCCTCAAGGCCACGGTGAACCGCTACAACGAGCTGTGCGCCGCCGGGAAGGACGAGGATTTCGGCAAATCCGCCGACAAGATGATCCCCCTCACCGGCCCCACCTACGCAGCCATTAAGCTCAACCCCGCCGTCACCGTCACCTACGGCGGCCTGGTGACCGACGTCTCCTCCCGCGTGCTGAACACGGAGGGCAACCCCATCTCCGGCCTGTATGCCGCGGGCGAAGTTGCCTTCACCGGACTATTCGGCACCGAATACCCCTGCTGCGGCATGGCCATCGGTTCCGCCATCTACTATGGCAGGATCGCCGGCCAGGAGGCCGTCAAGTAATCTGCTTTTTGACTCACAAAGCCGGGACGCTTACAGGCGTCCCGGCTTTTCCATTATTCATATACAATTGAGGATACGTTTCTGCGGGAGGTAAATAACCCGGGAAAGGGGGACCAATCTTTATAAACAGGCGGGAATCCCTACATACAGGCACTCAATTCACCATCTCCAGCCGGTCGTCGGGCTCCGCCGCCATCCTGAAACGGCTCTTGGCGAGAAATGCCCCGGAATGGCGACGGGAAGGATACAGCCGCCCCGGCGGGCAGGGTCTGTCCGGGTATTGCAGAATTCTCCCGCCCCATCATCCAGCAACGGTTCTATGCGCCAATTATGCCGGTCTGACCGTGGTCGGTTTCACCAGCCGGCGGTCAGGCCTCATCCCGCAGGAGCGTCTCTCCCGTCCCGCAGTCGAAGAAGTGCAGTTTCCTCCAGTCGAGACGCAACCCGATCTCCTCCCCCGGCCTGACAGGGCAGTTGGCTTCGGCCCGGGATATAAAAGTCCAGTCCTCCCCCTCAATTCTGCCGTGGACATAGGTATCGCTGCCCAGGGGTTCCACAATTACGGCAACGGCGCGTACCGCTCCCGGCTCCTCCGGCGGGCAGAGCAACACCGCCTCCGGCCTGATTCCCGCCTCCGCCTTGGCCGCTCCAGGGCGCAGCCGTCCGGCCACACTCTGTGGAAGAGGGGTTTCAATCCCCGCAGCCCGGATGTAGGTCTGTCCCTCCCGGCGGGTGATCTCCGCTGGAAAAAGGTTCATCTGGGGGCTTCCCATAAACTGCGCCACAAACCGGTTGCGGGGCGCGTTGTACAGCCTGCGCGGCGAGTCGGCCTGCTGAAGCGCCCCATCCCTGAGCACGACGATTTGGGTGCCCATGGTCATGGCCTCTGTCTGGTCGTGGGTGACATAGAGAAAGGTGGCCCCCAGCTCCCGGTGGAGCCTCACAATCTCCCCCCGCATGGCGACGCGCAGCTTCGCGTCCAGATTGGAGAGAGGCTCGTCGAAGAGGAATACCTTGGGTTGGCGCACCATGGCCCTGCCCAGCGCCACCCGCTGCCGCTGACCGCCGGAGAGGGCCCTGGGCTTCCGTTTGAGGAAGGGCGTCAGTTCCAGCATCTCCGCTGTCCTCTGTACCCGCTCCTCAATCTCTTTTTTGCCGACCCGGCGCATCCTCAGGCCAAAGGCCATGTTGTCGTAGACTGTCATGTGGGGATAGAGGGCATAGTTTTGAAACACCATGGCGATATCCCGGTCCTTGGGGGCCACCTCATTCATCCGGACCCCATCGATGAACAGTTCTCCCGACGTGATCTCCTCCAGCCCCGCCACCATCCGCAGTGTGGTTGATTTTCCACAGCCCGAGGGCCCCACCAGCACCACGAATTCCTTGTCGTCAATCTCCAGCGACAGATCGCTGACCGCGGGCGCCTCCCCTCCCTCATACTGTTTGCACAGATTCTTGAATACAAGTCCCGCCATATTTTCTCTCCTTCACTTCCATAACGGCCGCCAGCGCCAGCAGGGCTGCCGCCGCCGGAAAGGCCAGCCAGAGAGCGCGCCCGTCCCCAGTCCCAAACAGGGCCAGCGCCGCGAACGCCTCAACTGCCCAGACAGCCCCTATCCCAAGGGCCTGCCCCGGGGTGGAGCGGCCGGTCTTTCGTATGGCAGGCAGTAGACCGACGCCCGCTCCGGCAACCCCAATCAGGCACTGCATCAATCCGCCGCGCACTGCCAGATCCTTCCCATTGGGGACCAGTTCCGCAGCCTGTCTGATCTGTTACCCGATCTCCCGCGCCAGCTTTGTCCAGAAGCTGAAATCTGACCAGCGGCTGGGAATCCACCGTTCGGGCAAAAAGAGCTGGAACTGAGCCGCCCAGACCATGGCGGCCAGGGCCAGCGCCCCCGCCGCTGACACCAGAAGGCAAAGCAGAGCCCTTTTGCGGGTGCGCAAAACAAGTTTCAGCCAGCGGATTGCCACAGTGAACACCAGCACCCAAGCCGGCAGAAGAACCAGCCAGGAGAGGCACTGGGACAAGAAGGGCCCATCCAGGATCGCCCGAGCCTCAGGGAAGCCGTTCTCCGACAGAAACCTCCCAGCGGCCTCTCTGCCGTTTCCCGCCTCGGGGAAGAGCAGTTCCAGGGAGGAATAACGCCTCTCCCCATCCTCCTCGGAGGCCTGCACCACAACGCCCTCGCCTTCGTAAACGGCCCGTACAAAGTACTGCTCCCCCGCCCACTCCATTGCGCACCCCAGGGGAGCAGGATCGCCCCAGAGGGCGTCTGCCGCGGCCCTGGAGACCGCGCACCCCCTCTTATCGTCCGAGGCAGGCCAGTTCCCGGCCAGGAGCCTCCCGCCCATGACCAGTTGGATATCCCCTGCCACCTCCGTCACCTTGGCGCTGGCCGTACGGATCCCTGTGAGGCTCTGCTCTCCTCGCTCAGCCCACAGGGCCGTCCCGGGCCCATCCTCCGTCCAGTTCCGCCCGGCCTGATTCCACTGGGCCATCGTCAGAGCGTCCTGGGCAAAACGCACTCCCACAGAGCGGGACAGCTCTCCTGCCCTCTGGGCTCCGCTGAGCGCCCCTGCCCAGCAGAGCAGCGCCGCCAGAGCCGCCGACAGTGCCAGGGCCATATTCCGCCGGCTCACGGCTGCTGCAGGCGAACTCTGTCGCCCTCGGAGATGCTCTTGGTGCTCCCGGTGATCACCTGGTTGCTCCTGCTGAGGCCCTCCACCGCCGCCCTCGTGCTGTCCTGCTCCAGGACGGTGACGTTGACGCGGGCTGCAACGCTCTGGGCGCCCAGCACCGTGGAGTTCTCCTGAATGACCAGAACATAATAGCCGGCGCCGTCCGAGCGCAGGGCGCTGATGGGAATGGTGGCCGGAAAACTCTCCGTCTTCTGTGTGGCGTCCAGGACGGCGGAAGCCCCTATTGTATATGTCCCCTCCGGCAGAAGAGAGATGACCTCCATCATGTCCCCCCCTTCTGAGTTCCTCGTTGGATTCAGCACGTCGACGGTGACCTCCATGCCGCCGCGCTTTCCTGAGAGGGTGAGCTTGCCCGGAGCGCCCGCGGCGATATGCTTGGCCTGCTCCTCATCCAGCTCTCCCCGGAAGCGGATGCCTCCCGCAGCGTCGGCCATCAGAACGGCCATATCCCCCGTTGTGCGCTGCCCTGCCGACACGCCGACCGACAGGACTATCCCGTCCAAAGGCGCGGTGATGACGCCCCCTGCATCCGTCAGCTCCCTCAGGGCGTCGATCTGCTTCTGTTTCTGGTCGATATCCAGCTGGGCGCTCTCCGCCTGGAGATCGCTCCGCCTCCTTTGCCTGGCCTGTTCCTCGCGGTCCTGGGCGGCGCTTTTCTGTGCCTGCTTCACGTCGAACTCCGCGCTGTCCACCGCCCTTTGGGCGCTCCTCTGCTCCTTCTGCGCGCTGCGCAGCGCATCCTCCAGAGCGCGCTCCTTGCTCTCCAGGTTCTCAGCGGCAGCCTCCACCTCCGCTTTGGCGCTCTCAAAGGCGGCGTCCCCCCCGGTCAGGCCCCGTTTGGCCTCCTCCAGGGCGGTCTGGGCCTCATTCAGGCTCTGGGATGCCTGGACAAGGACGGCGTTCTGCTTCTCCTGGGCCGCTTTCTCGTCCTCCATCGCCCGTTCCAGGGTGCGCTGTGCCTGCAAAATCTGGAGACCAGTGGCCGACGGATCAGCCTGCAGGTTGTTCAGGGCCGTCTGGGCGTCCTCCACCTGCCGGGCCGCTGTCCGCAGCGCCTCCTGAACGCTCAAAAAGGTCTGTTGATAGGCGGCGTTTTCCCCATCATATGCTTTCTGGGCCTGTTCCACCTGGGTTTGATAGCTCTTTTGATTGGCCTCGGAGAGCTTCTGAATCTTCTCCTCATAGTCCTCCTGAGCCTGCGCCAGATCCCGTTCCGCCCGCGCCACGCTCAGGCCGGACTCCCCCTGAGCCTCCTCCCAATCGAGCCGGGCCTCCTCCAGCGCCCGGTCCGCCGCCTCTGTGCCGCCGCTCTCCTGGCTTGTGCCGGACAGCTCCAACAGCTCTTTGGATATCTCCAGCTTGCGCAGCTCCGTCTCCAGATTGGCAAGCTGCTGCGCCAAATCCGCTTCATCCAATCTAAGCAGGACCTCTCCCGCCCTGACGGACTGTCCGCTCTGCACGGCGACCTCCTGAACCCGGAAGCCCGAGGGGGCCGCAACGGGCAGCTCCTTCACCGCCTCCAGTTTGCCCCAGGCGGACGCCCGGTAGGTCAGCGCGCCGGTCTTGGGGGCCTCCGCCGTCACCTGGGCGACAGTCAGGGAATCCGCCGCCCGGGAGAGCAGGGTCAAAAGCACCATCAGGGAGAGGAAGGCCGCCAGCAGCTTCAACGCCGTCCTCTGCACCGAGGGGGGGCCCCCGGGAAGCGGCCCGCTCTCCCGCTGCAGCTCCCGTTTGATCGCTTCCAATGGATGCATTGTCTCACTCCTTTAATCCGGCCGCCCGGATTCCCTGTTCCAAATATTTTTGTCCCATCAGAAAAATCAGCAAAGCGGGGATCATCATCACCAGCGACGACACCAGGGACACGCCCGCCTTATCCGCCACGATGCCGGGCAGATACAGCGACAGCGGCCAGAGCGCCTTGTCCTGCAAGAACGTCAGGGGCTGTTCAATGGCGTTCCAGTATTCCAAAAAGCCCAGTACCATGGCCGAAAGGATTCCCGGGGCCCCAAGGGGCAGGCCGATATGCCAGAACACCTGCCAGGAATTCGCCCCGTCCAGCTCCGCCGCCTCGATCAGCGCCCGGGGGATGGAGCGGAAAAACTTCACCATGATGAATACGGGAAAGGTGGAGAACACCGCGGGCAGGATCACCGCCCAGCGGGTGTTTATCAGCTCCATCGCATCCAGCACCAGATAGCTCGACACCATCGTCACCTGGAAGGGCATCAGCATGAGGGCGATGTAGAGGGTGAAGAGCAGTTTCTTCCCCTTAAACTGAAACCGGGCAAATCCCCAGGCCGCTGGGACCGCCACAAGCAGCTGACCCAACAGGATGGGCGCCACCAGCTTGACGGTGTTCCAGAACATCACGAAGAACCCGGGGGAGTCCAAAAGCAGCTCCACCGCCGGCTGCAGGGTGGGATACTGCGGCAGGACAGGCCAGCCAGCCAGGCCCTCGGTCCCCGAGAGCACCGGCCCCAGATGCTTTGAGAGCTCCGCTCCCCCCATGAGTGAGCCGCTTCCGATCATCCACAGGGGAAGCCACACCAGCAGGCCCAGCCCGATAAGCGCCAGCAGAGGCCCCCACCGTCTCCTCTTTCTCACGAAACATCCTCCTTGCCCCAGGCCTTTTGCAGCAGCAGAATGAGCGCGAAGATAAACAGCGCCACCAGCACCGCCGCCGCGCACAGCTTCTGTACGTCCAGCGAGGTGAACCAGTTGTTGAACAGGTGCTGCAGCATATAGATGCTCTCATGGGGATAATCCCCGGCGATCAGATAGGCCTCGCGGAACACCTTAAAGGAGTTGAGCAGTGAGAGCACCGTGATGGTAAAGAGGGTTGGCAGCAGCGCAGGCAGCGTAATATGTCGGAAGAGCCGCAGGCCGCCCGCCCCATCCACCTCCGCGGCCTCATACAGGGA